>DASSUE010000033.1:0-7138 GCA_035707305.1 Gemmatimonadales bacterium | reverse complement strand
CGTTGGAGTACGGGATGCCGCCGGCCGGCGGCGTCGGCGTCGGGGTGGATCGTCTGGTCATGCTGATCACTGGACAGCCCTCCATTCGCGACGTGATCCTGTTTCCGGCCATGCGCCCGGAGGCCTGAACCAATGGAGAGCTGGCAGAATGGGCCGATGAATAGTCGGGACGATCCGGGCCAGCCGGTGTCGGCGGAGGCCGCGGCCATCCGTCCCGCGGTCCATCTGCCGAGCGCGGACGGCGAGGCCGCCGGCTTCCGGTCCATCCTCCGCTGGCCGACCCGGCTCGAGCGGCGGATCGCGGGGCGCTATCTGCGCTCGCGGCGGTCATCCAGGTTCGCCTCGCTCCACACGGTCATTGCCACCGGCGGGGTCGCGGTGGGCGTCATGGCCCTCATCGTAGTGCTGGGCGTCATGAACGGACTTCGCAACGACCTCCGCGCCCGGATTCTGGTGGCGAACCCGCACCTGCGGGTACTGACGTTCGGGGCCGGACTTCGGCTCGACAACTGGCGAGAGGTGCTCGCGCGGGTCCGCCAGGAGCCGGGCGTGGTCGCGGCGGAGCCGGAGGTGATCAGCCAGGCCCTCGTAACGGCGGGAGCCGACTACGGCGAGGGCGTGAACCTGCTGGGCTACGAGAAGGGAGATTCGGGGGCCGCGCAGGTCACCTCGTTGGCACAGAGCATCGTGCGGGGCGACCTCAGCTTCCGGCCGTCGCGGCCGCGGGTGGATGGTGCCGTGCTCCTGGGCCACCGCCTCGCTGCCCGCCTGTCGGTGCACCTGGGCGACACCGTGGTCATGGTCGCCGGCACCGGGGTGAAAGTGAATCCTGCGGTGGGCGTTGCTGTGCCGAAGTACTGGACCTTCGAAGTCACCGGGCTGTTCGAGACCGGCATGTTCCAGTACGACAACCAGTACGTAGTCATGTCACGCGAGCTGGCGCAGCGGTTCACCGGCCTGGGCGACGCCGTCTCCGGAATCTCCGTGCGGGTGGCGGATCCCGACCGGGCCCCCGAGATCGGCGAGCGGCTGGAACGGCGGCTCGGCTATCCATTCCGTACCCTCGATTGGCAGACGCAGAACTCGAGTCTCTTCAGCGCTCTGGAGCTCGAGAAGCTGGCCATGGGCGTCATTATCTTTTTCATCATGGTAGTGGCCGCGTTCAACATCGTCGGCACGCTCACGATGGTCGTGACGGACAAGACCCGGGAAATCGGCATTCTGCAGGCGATGGGACTGACCGCCCCGGCCATCGCGCGCATCTTTCTCGCTCAGGGCGCGATCATCGGCCTGGTCGGTACCATGCTCGGCTTGATCGGCGGGTTGGCGGTGGCGTACGTGGTCGACCGGTCGGGATGGATCCGGATCAACCCGGCGGTCTACTTCATCGATCACTTGCCGGTGCACGTGGAGCTGCTCGACGTGCTGGTGGTAATCGTCGCCAGTGCCGCGATCGCGGTGCTGGCCACGTTGTATCCGTCCCGCTCGGCGTCGCGGCTCACGCCGGTCGAAGCGATCCGGCACGAGTGAGGGCACCGCATGGCCATGCTTGAAGCGGCCGGGCTGCGGAAGGTCTTCCGGGGCGGTGATGGCAACCCGATCGAGGTCCTGTCGGGCGCCGACCTGAGCGTCGCGCGGGGCGAGTTCGTCGCCATCGTCGGCGCCAGCGGCTCGGGAAAGAGCACGCTGCTCCACCTGCTCGGCGCGCTGGATCGTCCCACGGCCGGCGACGTGCGGCTGGACGGGCAGGCCTACGGCTCGCTGTCACCGCCCGAGCTGGCCGAGGTGCGAAACCGGAAGCTGGGATTCGTATTTCAGTTTCATCACCTGCTGCGCGAATTCACGGCGCTGGAGAACGTGATGCTCCCGCAGCTGATCGCTGGAGCGAGCGATACCGCCGCGCGGTCGCGTGCGGAGGAGCTGCTCGCCGCGGTCGGGCTGGCCGGGCGGATGTCGCACCGGCCGGCGGCGCTGTCGGGTGGCGAGCAGCAGCGGGTTGCGGTCGCCCGCGCGCTCGCGAACGATCCGGTCGTCGTTCTCGCTGACGAGCCCTCCGGCAACCTCGACTACGGCCACAGCGAGCGGCTGCACGCGCTGTTCGCCACTCTCGCGCGAGGGTTCGAGACCGCCGTCATCGTCGTGACGCACAACCGGCAGCTGGCCGGACGCGCCGACCGCGTGCTCTCCCTCGAAAGCGGACGACTGGTTCCGCTCTCGGGAGTGGAGTCGATGCCCTGATGACCTGCGATCACTGCCACGAGCGCGAGGCGGTCGTCCACCTCACGCACATCGCGGACGGCCAGGTGACCATGTTGCACCTGTGCGAGCGCTGCGCGGCGGAGAAGGGCGTCGAGAGTCCCCAGTCGGTGCAGGACAACACGCTGGTGAAGTTCGTCGGCGCGACCGTGGGCAAGAGCGCGATCGATCCATCGTTGGTCGTCGGCGGCGGGCGGCAGGCCTGTCCGGCCTGCGGTGCCACGCTGCAGGATTTCCGCCACAGCGGGCGGCTGGGCTGCGCCGATTGCTATCGCACGTGGGAAACGGCGCTGCGCGACATCCTTCGAAAGTTGCATGGTGCCACGCTCCACATGGGTGAGCGGTACACGGAGCGGGGCGTCGAACCGGCCGACCCGGTGGAGCGCGCCGCGGATCTGCGGGAGCAGCTCCGGCTGGCCGTGGAGACCGAGAACTTCGAGCTGGCGGCGGAGATCAGGGACCGGCTCCGGGTGATGGAATGATCGATTTGAGTCTGCTGACGGACGGCGGGGTCGGCTGGCTGGACGCGAGCGGGCCGGAAAGCCATCTCGTGCTCTCGACCCGGATCCGGCTGGCCCGCAACCTGACCGGACACCTGTTCCAGACCCGCAACACCGATGGCGAACGGGAAAAGGTGCTGGAGCTGGTGCAGCGCGCGGCGCGCGAAAGTGTCCTCCTGCGGCGCGCGGTGTCCTTCCGGTTGGACCAGCTCGAGCGGGCAGACCGCCAGCTCCTGCACGAACGTCACCTGGTGAGCAAGGAGCTGGCGGCGCTCGACGGCGAAAGCCGGCCCCGGAGCGGCGCGTCGGTCCTGGTCGGCGACCGGCTGGGGGTCATGCTGAACGAAGAGGATCATCTGCGGCTCCAGGGGCTCCGATCCGGCTTCGATCTGGACGCCGCCTACGCCGAGGTCGACCGGCTGGACACGGAACTGGGACAACGACTTCCGTTCGCATTTCACCCTGAGTTTGGTTACCTTACCTCGTGCCCTACGAACGTTGGGACGGGGCTCCGCGCGTCGGTGCTCATCCACCTGCCGGGGCTCGTCTTGACCAAGGAGATCTCGAAGGTGCTCCAGGGCCTGGCGCAGGTCGGGCTCACCTTCCGCGGCCTGTACGGCGAGGGAAGCGAGGTCGTCGGGAATTTCTTCCAGCTCTCCAACCAGACGACCCTCGGCAAATCGGAGCATGAGTTGCTCGAGCACCTGGGCCGCATGGTGCGCCAGGTGATCGACTACGAAGAACAGGCACGACAAGTGCTGCTCCGGGACGCATCCGCCATCATGGAAGACAAGGTGTGGCGGGCGTTCGGAACCCTTCGCTACGCGCGGTCGCTCTCGTTCGACGAGGCGATGAACTATCTGAGCGCGGTTCGGCTCGGCGTCGCGATGGGTCTCATCCCCGGGTTGGGGATGTACACGCTCAACAAGCTGCTCGTCTATGCCCAGCCGGCCCATCTCGGCCTGACCCTGAATGCCGGGACCGCCGATTCGGAGCTTGCGCTGGCGCGCGCCACCTACGTGCGTCGCGTGCTGGAAGAGGAAGTCGGTCGTCGCGGCGCGTGACCGCCCGGCCGGTTCGAAGTCACGCAGGAACTACGCACGATGAACGGCTACAACTTCACCGATCGAGTCCGGAAGGTTCTGCAGATGGCCCGCGAAGAGGCGGCCAGGCTGCACCACGAGTACGTCGGCACCGAGCACATTCTGCTCGGCCTCATTCGCGAGGGCGAAGGGGTTGCGGCCGCCGTGCTCCAGAACCTCAACGTGGATCTCGAGGAGATCCAGCAGAAGATCGAGGAGACGGTCAAGAAGGGGAAGGCGGCCGCGGCGGCCGGCCCCGATCTGCCGTACACCTCGCGTGCCAAGAAGGTGCTGGAGCTCGCGATGACCGAAGCCCGCGAGCTCAATCACTCGTACGTGGGTACCGAGCACCTCCTGCTGGGGCTGCTGCGCGAGGAGAAGGGCATCGCGGCGCAGGTGCTGACCGATGCCGGCGTGAACCTGGAGCAGTCACGGGCCGAGACGCTGCGGCTGCTCGGCAGCGACATGCCGCAGGCGTCGTCGGGCGGCTCCACCGGCACGCCCTCGCCCAGCGCCGCGCCCAAGTCGGAGAAGAAGTCCAAGACGCCCGCGCTCGACCACTTCTGCCGGGACCTCACCCAGCTTGCGGCTGAAGGCCAGCTCGATCCGACCATCGGCCGGGCGAAGGAAATCGAGCGGGTCATGGAGATCCTTGCCCGCCGCAAGAAGAACAACCCGGTACTCATCGGCGAGCCCGGCGTCGGCAAGACAGCCATCGTGGAAGGGCTCGCGCTCCTGATCGCCAACGGGCTCTGCCCCGACGTCCTGCGCGACCATCGGGTGCTGTCGCTCGACATGGCCGCCGTCATCGCCGGGACCAAGTACCGCGGCCAGTTCGAGGAGCGGCTCAAGGCGGTGATGAACGAGATCGCCCAGAACAAGCAGATCATCCTGTTCATCGACGAGCTGCACACCCTGGTCGGCGCCGGCGCCGCGGAAGGCGCCATCGACGCGTCGAACATGCTCAAGCCAGCGCTCGCCCGCGGCGAGCTGCAGTGTGTGGGCGCGTCCACCTTGAACGAGTACCGGAAGTACATCGAGAAGGACGGCGCGCTCGAGCGGCGCTTCCAGACCGTGATGGTCGAGCCGCCGTCGGTGGACGAGACGGTCGAGATCCTCAAGGGTCTCCGCAAGAAATACGAGGATCACCACCGCGTGAGCCTCCCCGACGGGACCCTGTCCGCGGCGGCCGAGCTCTCGGAGCGGTACATCACCGACCGGTTTTTGCCGGACAAGGCGATCGACGTGATCGACGAGGCCGGCGCCCGGGCCCGGCTGGCGTCCAACGTCCCGCCGGCCGAGGTGGCCGAGCTCAAGCAGCAGCTCGACCAGGTGAACGTGTTGAAAGAAGAGTCGGTGCGGGATCAGAACTTCGAGCGAGCCGCCGCGCTCCGCGACCAGGAGCGGGAGCTACAGAACCAGATCCGGCTCAAGCAGGAGGAATGGGAGCGGGAGCGGCAAACGCGGCGCCCGACCATCGACGAAGAGGCCATCGCCTTCATCGTCTCCCGCTGGACCGGCATTCCCGTCACCCGGCTCCAGGAAGCGGAAGCGTCCCGCCTGCTCCGGATGGAAGACGAGATCCATGCCTCCGTTGTGGGACAGGACGAGGCCATCAAGGCGGTGTCCCGCGCCATTCGGCGCTCGCGCGCGGGCCTCAAGGATCCCAGCCGGCCGATCGGCTCGTTCGTCTTCTCCGGCCCGACTGGCGTCGGCAAGACAGAGCTGGCGCGGGCGCTCGCCAAATTCCTCTTCGCCGATGCCTCCGCCCTGATCCGGGTGGACATGTCGGAATACATGGAGAAGTTCTCGGTGTCGCGCCTGATCGGTGCGCCCCCGGGGTACGTGGGATACGAAGATTCGGGCACCCTCACCAAGGCCGTGCGGCGGAAGCCCTATTCGGTCGTCCTACTGGACGAGATCGAGAAGGCGCATCCCGACGTCTTCAACATCCTGCTTCAGGTGCTCGACGAGGGCCACCTGACCGACAATTACGGACGGTTGATCGACTTCAAGAACACCGTGGTCATCATGACGTCCAACGTGGGCGCGCGCGACATCATGCAGGGGAAGACCCTCGGCTTCCACACCCAGGACGCCAGGGCCAGCTTCGAGAAGATGCAGGAGCGGATCAAGGACGAGATGAACAAGGTGTTCAACCCTGAGTTCCTCAACCGGCTGGACGACATCATCGTCTTCCACCCGCTCTCCAGGGAGCACATCTCCCGCATCGTGGGCATCCTGCTGCGCGACGTGCAGCGGCGCATCGGCGATGAGGTGAAGCTCACCCAGCCCGCGGTCGACTTCCTGGTCGAGAAGGGGTACGACGAGAGCTTCGGTGCCCGCCCGCTCAAGCGCGCCATCCAGCGCTATATCGAGGACCCCTTGAGCGAGAAGATCCTCATTGGCGAAGTCGGCCGCGGAGACGAGATCGAGGTCGACCTAGCGCCCGAAGGCGACCGACTCGTGTTTCGCGCGTTGCAGGGCACGCAGGCGTGACACCCACCGACGCCGTCCGCCTTCTGGCGGGCGGCGTCTTCGCCCACTCCCCCGTCCGCATGCATCCCCGGTGCCTGCTCGTCGCGATCGTGACGCTCGCGATCCCAGGCCGCACTGGCGCTCAGCAGCCGACCGCGCCGCCGACGACCGTCGTCGACAGCCTGGTCGTCGAGGGCAGCCAGCGAGTACCGGCCAACCAGATCCTGTCGAATTCCGGGCTGGTTGCCGGCCAGCAGATCAACTACCGCGACATCCAGCGCGGGGTGACCGCGCTGTTCAAGACCGGTCAGTTCGACGACGTGACCGTGGAACAGCGCAACGTCGGCGGCAAGCTCGTGCTCGTCTTGACGGTGAAAGAAAGGCCTCTGCTGGAGGGATGGTCCGTGCGGGGGTTCGACCGCCTCGAAGAAGGGACGGTCCGGGACCGAGTCAAGCTCGCCACCGGACGGCCCCTCGACCGGGACGCCATGGAGCGCTCCCGCGCCTCGATCGACTCACTGTACAAGAAGCGGGGTTACTACGCCGCAACGGTCAAGGCGCTGACGCTCGAGCAGCCCAATGGCGCGGTGCGGGTCGTCTTCGACGTGGCCGAAGGCCGCCGGGTCGCCGTCAGCGAGGTGGACGTGGACGGCAACGAGGCCTTCTCCGATTCCAAGGTCGTCGGGCAGATGGCCACCCGTCCCGAAGGCTTCTGGTGGTTCCGCAAAGGTGAGTACGACGAGCGGCGGGCGGAGGAGGATATGCGCGATCGCCTGCCGCGCTGGTACGCCGATCGCGGTTACATCGACTTCCAAGTCACCG
>DASSUE010000032.1:0-5323 GCA_035707305.1 Gemmatimonadales bacterium | reverse complement strand
GATGTCCGCGAGAATGCGCCGAGCGGCCTCGGCCGCGCCGAGCGACGTGTCGATCACAGCGGCAAGGCGCGGTCCCACGCCAGGGACGCGAGCGTGTGCAACCAGATGGTGTCGGAGAAACGGAGCACGACCGGCCCGCCTTCGGCCGGCGCGCGGCTCCATTCGTCGATCACGAGCGCGACCCACTCGCGCGCGTTGGGTGCCGCGGGATCGTACAGCGGTCCGTCACCCGCCGAGCGGCGGAACACCTCGATCTTCGGGAGGGACGCTGCGCGGTACCCTTCCGCGATCACGATGTCGGCTTCGGTGAGATACCGTCGGGCCAGGGCGATCGGGTCGTAGTCGTCGTCCGCGCGGTCGAAGATCACGCGCATGGACGGTGACGCCATGATGGTGCGTTCCGCGCGTCCCTCGTGGAAGTGGCGCCACGAGTCGGTCCCGGGCTTGTCCACGTCTGCGGGGTGATGGCCGTGCTTGATGGTCATGACCCGGCGGCCGCGGCGGACCAGTTCGGCCGACAGCGCCACGGTCAGCGTGGTCTTGCCGGCGTTCTTGCGACCGATCACCGAGATGATGCGTGCCACAGCGCCTCGGCCCGCGCGAGCTCGTCCGCGGTGTTGACGTTGAAGAAAAGGCGCGCCGGGTCGCCCAGCCGGCGCGCCTCGCCGAGCGGGAAGACGCCGGTCCGAATGCGGGACAGGAATCCTGAGGCCCGGAAGTCGCCGGCCTCGATGCTCGCGCGGATCGCGGAGGCGCACGCGGGCGCATACGCGGCGCACAGCGGCTCCACCCCTCGCGGCCCCGCGCTCTCCGGCACGAACGCGTCGTAGCCCTCGAGCCCTACCGCCAGCGCGCGCAGCAGCTCAGCCGTCACGAACGGCATGTCCCACGCGACGCACACGACCGGCGCCGGAGCCTCCAGCACGGCGGTGTAGATCCCGCCGAGCGACCCGAGACCGGGCTCTACATCGGCGACCACCCGCAGGCCGGGGTGCCAGTCGGCCGCCCCCGGTGCGTTGGCCACCAGCAAGGGCGCCGCGCCGAATGCCCCCTCACACTCCCCGACCAGGCGGTCGAGGATGCGCGACCCACCGACTGCTTCGAGGCCTTTCGGACGGCCACCCAGCCGCGAAGCTTCGCCCCCCGCGATGATGGCACCGCGCACCCGCGTCTCCGGCCGCACCGTTCGCTCAAGCCGGTCGGCTACAGTCGGCATGGAGCGTCGGGTCTTCGCTCACCCGCACCCGTTCGAGGCGGACACCGGGCGGCAGGCGAGCCGCGATCCGCCGATAACAATGGGCGGCCAGCGCTTCGCAGGTGGGCAGGGTCTGGGCGAACGCGGGAACATCCCGATTGAGGTAGCGACCGTGGAACGGGGTGACGATTTCATCCGCCAGGATGGCGTCGAGGAGCGCCAGGTCCACCAGCAGGTCGGGCGGCGCCCCGCCGTCGGCGCTGACCGTGACCGCGCACTGGTAATCGTGCGCGTGCGGCGGCTCCTCCGAGAGCGGTCCGAACACCTCGCGATTGCGCTCCGCACTCCATTCCAGGCGGTAGAGCCGGTGGAGCGCGTGAAAGGTGACGGTACGGGTTAAGGTGAGCATAACGCTAGGACTGCGCCGGCTGGCCCATCGCTCACAGGGTATATCCGATGCCGAACAGAATCCACGGGGACAGGTCCCATTCGGAATCGGCCCCGGTGATGATCACCGGATCGGGCCCCTCTCGGAAGCTAGGAGGATAGGTGAGCTTCCAGAAGTTCGCTCGGGCTTCCGCTCTGATGTGCAGCCGATCGCCCAGAAACACGCGGGTGCCGCCCCCCGGCGCGAAGAAGAACTTGGTGCCGAAATCGTAGCCGCTGATGTCCGCCGGCACGTCGCTGCCGAACGCAAACCCCAGCCCGAGTCCGACGAACGGTGCGAAGCGGTGCCAGGTCTTGCCGCCGGTGAGGTTTAGCGTGACCAGACCCTCGACGAACAGCACCGATTGGTCCACCGGCCCGGTGATCTGATCGAGGGCAGTATCCACCACCATGCGCTGCATGTTGCCGTAGGCTATTCCCACCCCGAGCGCCACCGCTCGTCCCGACCGAAAATCGAACCGCCCCCCATAGGTCCACGCGTCGTTCGGGCCAACCCCGACATCGCCGCCGTTGCCGAGGAACCGGCCGCCGAGGAACGTGACGCTGCTCCCCTGCTTGATGTCGCGATACGGACTCCGGCTCGGCGCGTGCCCCACCTGCGCGGTGCCAGCTACCGGAAGGAGCAGGGCGAGGGCGACGAGGGCGACGCGGATCAAGGGCATGGTCACGTGAGGCGAAGGTCGCGGCCGGTCATGTCGGCGGGCTGTTCCAAGCCGAGCAGGCCCAGGACCGTGGGGGCCACGTCGCACAACGCGCCGCCGGGTCGGAGCGGGCCGGCTTGGACGCCGATGACTACGAGGGGCACAGGGTTGGTCGTGTGAGCGGTATGGACACCGCCGGTCGCGGGATCGATCATCGTTTCGCAGTTGCCGTGGTCGGCCGTGATAATGACGCTCGCACCAGCTTTCTCGGCACTAACGAGCGCCCGCTCGAGGCATCGGTCCACCGTCTCCACCGCCTTCACCACCGCGTCCATGACGCCGGTGTGACCCACCATGTCGGCGTTGGCATAGTTGCACAGGACGAAATCGTGCCGGCGGGCTTCGATCGTACGGCAGAGGGCGTCGGTGATGCCCGCGGCGCTCATCTCGGGTGCCAGGTCGTAGGTGGCGACTTTCTGTGACGGAATCAGACAGCGCTCCTCGCCCGGGTACGGCGGCTCGTAGCCGCCGTTGAAGAAGTACGTCACGTGGGGATACTTCTCGGTCTCGGCGGTACGAAACTGAGTACGGCCCTGCTCGGCCAGCGTCTCGGCCAGGATCCGCGCCAGGGTGAACGGGGGAAACGCGGGCGCGATCGGGAAGGTCTGATCGTACTGCGTCATGGTCGCCGCCCGCACGGCGGGACGATCGGACACGTCGAAGTCGTCGAATTCTTCCAGCGCGAGGGCGCTGACGATCTGACGCATCCGGTCGCTCCGGTAGTTGAAGAAGATGATCCCGTCACCGTCGCGAACCTCGGCTACCGGGCGGCCGTCGCGATGGTGGATGAGCGGCCTCACGAACTCGTCGGTCTCACCGCGCTGATACGCGGCCTGGACCGCGAGCACCGGATGGGTGATGGCGGCGCCGACACCGTGCACGATGGCGTCGTAGGCGACGCGTGTGCGCTCCCAGCGGCGGTCACGGTCCATCCCGAAATAGCGGCCGCAGAGCGTGGCGACGTCCACCCGGTTCCCGGCGATCCGGCGCATGTCGAGCAACAGGGTGCGCACCACCTCGGCGCCGAGTGTCGGCGACGCGTCGCGTCCGTCGAGGAATCCGTGGATGGCGATGTGGGGGACCTTCTGGCGCACGCCGAGCTCGATGCACGCCAGCAGATGGCGGTCGAGCGCGTGCACGCCGCCCGGTCCCAGCAGCCCCACCAGGTGCAGCGTGCCACCCGTCTGCCGCAGGGATGCGCCGAGCTCCACCAGCGGCGGCAGCTGGTAGAAAACGCCTGATTGAATGCTTTGGGAGATGCGGACCAGGTCCTGAGGCACCACGCGGCCGGCGCCAAGATTCAGATGTCCGACCTCGCTGTTGCCCATCTGCCCTTCGGGCAGACCAACCGCCAGCCCGCTGGCATGAAGCAGCGTGCGCGGCGCGGACTCCCACAGCCGATGCCACACCGGCGTGCTCGCGAGCTCGATCGCGTTGCCCTCTCGCTCCGGGCGGTACCCCCAACCGTCAAGCACGACCAGCACTACCTGACGGCCGCGAGTACTCCCGTTCGACATGGCTCTCCGAGTGGCCCGCTATTAGAATCCGCGACGGTGACTCAAGCGCCCCAATCTAGTCCTGCCCTCCGCCGCCTTCCAGCCTGCGCGCTCACGGGTTGGCTCGCGCTTGCAGGGCTCACGTCCGGGCCACTGCACGCGCAGGACGACGCTCGCGCCACGCGTGATGCGCCCTTTGCCCGCAGCGCGGACGGCAGGGTGCTCGGCACGCTGAGAAGCGGCGCCGATGTCACGGTCCGTGGCGCGCGAGGGGGCTGGGTCGAAGTCACGCTCAGCGGCTGGATCTTCGAGCGTTCTGTGGAGCGAAACGTCCGGGACGGGTTCGACCTCGGTGTCTCGGCTTCAGGCGGCGAGAATCTGCGCGCCGAGCCGAACGGCAGGGTGCTCGCCCGGTTTCGTACCGGGACATTGCTGGAACGCATTGCCACCCGCGGCGATTGGATCCGGGTCCGTCGGAGAGGCTGGGTCCCGCGATCGGCCATTGCGCGCGAAGTCGAGACGGCCGAGGCGCCGGGCCGGCGGGCGCGGGCCGGAGCGCCGAACCGGCGGGAGCGCGCGCGACCCGCGCTCGCTCGCGGAGATTCCACGCCGCCTGATACCACGCCTCCGATCCAGCTTGCTACCGCCGGTACGCGCCTGGTGGAAGAGGCCCGCGTACAGGTAACCCGGAGCACGGCCGTTCACGCCGCCCCGGATGCGGCGGAGATGGGCACGCTGCAGCCGGGAGCGACCGGGCGGGTCCTGGGCCGGGCCGGCGAGTGGGTGCGGGTGCAGCTCGAGGGATGGATACGCGCCGCCGACGTCGGCCCGCCGTCGGACGGAGCCCTGGTCGGTGTCTCCGCTGCCGAGCTGCGCGCTGAGCCGGGGCGGTATGTCGGCCAGCTGGTCGAATGGCGAATCCAGTTCATCGCGGTGCAGGAGGCGGACGAGCTCCGCAGTGAGCTCCCCGCGGGCCAGCCCTTCCTGCTCACCCGTGGGCCGCTACCGGAGCCCGGGTTCGTGTACGTAATCCTGCCCCGTGCGGACGCCGAACGCTTCCGGGCGCTTCCCGCGCTCCAGGAGCTCGTGGTTCACGTGCGGGTCAAGGCCCCACGCACCCGATACCTCACGACGCCGGTGGTGGAGCTGGCATCGGTGGTGAGCGGCTTGCCGGGCAAGTAGTTTTACGGCATGAACGATCTGCTCCGGCAGCGTATCCTGCGCGCACTCGACCAGCTCGATGACGAGCGCGCCTACCAGGTGCTCGATTACCTGGAGTTTCTATCGAGCAAGTATGCGGCCCGCGCCCGACCGTCCGGCTTCCTCGCGCAGATCACCGAAGCGGTCGAAGACACCATGCGCGCCGGCAAGCTGCCGCTGCAGGCCATCAGCGGCACCATGGGCGTCGTGGACAGTGCGGCCAAGGTCATGCGCGGTCTCGCCGCGGCGGGACAGGCGGTGGTCGAGGAAGCCGTGAAGGCCGC
>DASSUE010000031.1:0-3543 GCA_035707305.1 Gemmatimonadales bacterium | reverse complement strand
GTGTCCTTCCAGCTCGGATAGGGTTCCGGCACGCCGTTCCGATCCAGCACCTGAAACCTGAAGCCGTGCAGATGGAACGGGTGGTCCATGCCCACCAGGTTCTCGATCTGCCAGATCTCGGTCGCGCCCAGGCGCGCGCTCACGTCGATCCGTTGCATGTCCGCCGCCCGGCGATTGATGAAGCCTTGGGTGAGCACCATGATCCGCGTCGCCGTCGCCTTCGCTGTGTCCAGTGGAGGAACGGAGCGCAGTGTCGCGGGGAGCGCGACTGGAGCGGTTGGCGGCTCCTCCGTATAGGCCAGCGTCAGAAGGTCCCGGGTCCGGTTCCAGTCGCCCGGCCGGGTCTGGGATATGTAGCGGTCGTAGGGCAGCGTCTGAAGCGTGGTTCGATCTCCCGGACGTCCGGTCCCTCGTACGAGCAGCTCCGCCCGCTCGCTGTTGGCCAGCAGGAGCTCGGCCACTTCCACGGGGCGCTCGAACAAGCCGCCGTCGCTTCCGACGTGGAGGAAGGTGTGCCCCGGGAGCGTGAGCCGGTAGACTCGCGCGCCCGACGCGTTGATCACGCGCCAGCGCTGCACCTCGCCGCTCCGGATCGCGAGCGCGGGCATGACCTCACCGTTGACGAACAGCACGTCACCCTCCCGCCCGTTCTCGAAATCGATACGGCCTTGCGGCGAGCCCGGGTCCGGCAGGTCGATGGAGCCGTCGGGGAGGAAGCGGTTGTCCGAGAGGATCAGCAGCTTCTCGGGGAGCGAGGCCGGCAAGGGATCGTCCGCCGCGCGCACGATGAGCGCCCCGAAGAGGCCCTTCGCGACCTGCGCGCCAGTACGATGGTGCGGGTGAGGGTGATACCAGTAGGTGCCGGCAGTACCCGGCGGGATCGTGAACACGTAGTCGTGGCGGCCGCCGGGCGCGACCGGGTGAAACGGGCTGCCGTCGGCCGTGAACGGCAGGTGAATGCCGTGCCAGTGGATGGTGGTCGGCTCGGGCAGGTCGTTCCGGAAGTGCACGATGACACTGTCGCCTTCCCGCACCTCCAGCGTGGGGCCGGGCACGCGCCCGTTGTAGGCGTACGCGGCGCTCGGCGCAGCGGAGACGAGCGAAAGCCGGGCGGGCGCCGCGGTGATCGTCACCTCGATCGTCTTCGGTGCCGAGGAGTGATTCGCCAGGACCGCGGGGCTGGATAGGCTCTGAGCCGGAGCCGGCTCGACCCAGCCCCACCACGCGAGGACCGTCACCAGCGACATTTGCCGGACCATCGGTTCTCCCGGGCTAATGGGCGAGCGAGGTGCTGACGCAAATGTAAGGGAATACGCATTTCGCGCCCGGAACCGGCCATCCGCCGCCGGCGGACCTTCTGGATCTTGTCGCCGCAGGCCCAGGACCTAGCTTGAGGTATCTGGAAGAAAGTCATGCCCCGGTGGTCCACGGGGATGAGGGCGTGGGTGGCTCAGGTGCAAGACGCGTCTACGGTCACGCAGCTGGTGAGGGCGTCGGGCGGCGGCAGCCGTGAAGCCCTCGACCGCTTGTTCGCGGTGCTCTACGATGAGCTCAGGCGGGTGGCTCACCGCCAGCTCCTCGGCCAGCCGCGAGGCGCCACCCTCAACACCACCGCGCTGATCCACGAGGCCTATCTCAGGATGGTGGATCAGACCCAGGTGGATTGGGAGGACCGCGCCCGCTTCTTCGGCTACGCCGCGCGCACCATGCGCGCCATCATCGTCGACTACGCCCGCCGCCGCGGCGCCCAGAAGCGGGGCGGCCGCCTTGCCCGCCTTCCGTTCGACGATGCCGATCTCCCCATCGATGTCCAGGCCGACGCGATCCTCGCCGTGGACGAGGCCCTCACCCGCCTCGCGAGGATGAGCGAGCGACTCAGCCAGATCGTAGAGTGCCGGTTCTTCGGCGGCATGAGCCTCGATGAGACCGCGGCCGCGCTCAGTGTCTCCGACCGGACGGTTCGCCGCGACTGGATCAAGGCGAAGGCGTGGCTCTACGACGAGCTCTGCGGCGAAAAAGCCGGTTGACAAGCGAGACGGCCCCGGGACCCATGGCGACAACGTCACCCGCGGAGTGGAAACGGCTCGAGGAGATCCTCGACGACGCCCTCGAGCTTCCTACCGGCGATCGCGCTTTATTCATCGAACAGAGCTGCGGCACGGATGAACAGCTCGGCCGCCGTGCCCGAGCGATGCTCGCGGCCGCCGAGCGGGCGGGCGACTTCCTGGAGCGCCCGGTCGAGGCCTGTGCAGCCGGACTCATCCGCGAGATAGCCGAAGAAGTGGAGGAGCAAGCCGAGGGCGAGCAGGAGGAGCGCGGAACGGTTGCCGGTGGCCGGCTCGGACCCTACCGCCTGCTCCGCGAGCTGGGACACGGCGGGATGGGGGCCGTGTACCTGGCCGAACGGGACGACGAGCAGTACGAGCGCCGCGTCGCCATCAAGGTCCTCCCGGCCGGCCTGCTCAACCGGGGGCTCCGGACCCGTTTCCTGCTCGAGCGGCGGATCCTCGCCTCACTCGAGCACCCCAACATCGCCCGGCTCTACGACGCCGGTGTGGGGGAGGACGGCACCCCGTTCTTCGTCATGGAGTGCGTCGAGGGCCGCCCGATCGACGTCCACTGCGACGAGCAGCGGCTCTCGATCCGTGCCCGGCTCGCGCTCTTCGAGCAGGTGTGCGACGCGGTCCAGTTCGCGCACCGCAACCTGGTAGTACACCGGGACCTCAAGCCCGCGAACATCCTCGTGTCGGCCGACGGGGTAGCAAAACTCCTCGACTTCGGGATCGCGAAGCTGACCGAAGACGGAGACGCCGCCGGACGGGCAAGTGGGCCGGAGGAGACCCGGACCGACCTCAGGTTCATGACGCCGCACTACGCGAGCCCGGAGCAGCTGCGGGGCGAGCCGGTATCCACCGCGACGGACGTCTACGCGCTCGGCGTGCTGTTGTTCGAGCTGCTCGCCGGTGCCTGGCCCTATCGCCCGCGTGACCGATCAATTCCCGCGCTCGAGCAGGCGATTCTGGAGCAGGGTCCCGACCGGCCGAGCGTCGCAGTGAACCGGGCGGATGCAGCCGTGGGCGAGCGCCGATCCACCACCGTGGCGGCGCTCCGCCGCCAGCTCCGGGGCGACCTGGACACCATCGTGCTGATGGCGCTCAGGAAGGAGCCGGAGCGGCGTTACGCCTCGGTCGCGGACTTCCGGGACGACGTGCACCGGTACCTCGACGGACGGCCAGTGAGAGCGAGGTCCACGACCTGGCGCTACCGAACCGGGAAGTTCGTGCAGCGGCACACCGGAGGCGTGCTGGCGGCCGCGGCCACGATCGCGCTGGTCGTCGGGCTCGTCGCGTGGTATACGGTGCGTCTCGCCGGGGAGCGCGACCGCGCCCGGTCCCAGTTCGAGCGAGCCGAGCTGGCGAGAGACTTCCTGGTCAAGACGATCGAGCAGAGCAATCCGCTGCGCCAGATGGGGGAGCCCGGTCAGCCGACGGTGGCCGACCTGTTGCACTCGGCGCGCAACCGGCTGGAGAGCGAGCTGGGAAA
>DASSUE010000030.1:0-5591 GCA_035707305.1 Gemmatimonadales bacterium | reverse complement strand
AGGCCGCCCGACCACAGCACCAGCAGCTGGAATCCCAGGCCGAACCCGGCGCTCAGCACCACGCCGCGCCAGCCTTGGGCGGCGTGGGTGAGGCCGAACACGAGCGCGCTCAGCGCGGCGGGCACGATCCACGAATCGAAGAATCGCGACGCCAGCGTGAACAACACCCCCCGATAGGCGAACTCCTCGACGACGGCGCTAGCCACCATGGCTGCGGTCCAGAGCGCCCACTCGCCTGCCGCGTGCGGCACAAGAAGCTTGCTGAGCTCGGGGCGCAACTTCCGCGGGTCGCGGAACGCGAGCGAGAGCAGCACCGCCAGCGTGAGCAGCCCGGCGGACGTGGTCAGGGTCCGCGCGTCTACCCGGGCGCGCAAGACGATCGGCAGGTCCGCGCCGTACGCCGCGAGCGCGCCGAGCGAGGCCAAGATCAGCTGGATGACGAGGAGCTGGAGGTAGAGCGCGGTCCGGCTCAGCGCTTCGAGCCCGTCTTCCTGGGTCCGGCGCGCGTTGATGATCGCGACCAGCGGGAACGCAACCACGGCCACGAGCAGGAACGGGGCAGCCCAGAGGAGCGTCATCGTCACCGCCGCGCCAGAACCGGGTTCAGGAGCGTCACGAAGTTTGCCTGATCGGGGCTGTTTGTGAACTGAGACAGGCGCCGCTCTGGCCGCCGCTGTGCCCGCGTCGCAGATTCATGGTGTCTCTCGTCCGTAGACGGAGGCTCAGTGCGAGCCAGCCTCTTTTTGATCGCCGCTCTCGCGCTCCCGACGCACGGCGGACCGCGTCCCGCGGCGCTCCCGGCCGCGCTCCCGAACGACAACACGACCGCGGGTGGTGTCCTGCGCGACGGCGTGCTTCGGATCGAGCTCGAGGCCAGGCTTTCCATGTGGTACCCGGACGGCGACTCGCTTCCCGGCATCGCGATCGAAGCCTTCGCGGAGCGGGGGAAGCGGCCCCAGGTGCCGGGGCCGCTGGTGCGAATCACCCGCGGCACTGAGATCCGGGCCGCCGTGCGGAACTCGCTCCAGCGCGACACGCTCACCTTCCATTTCCCGCAGGGCACCAGCGTCGACTCCGCAGTGATTCCACCCGGCCAGCGGCGCGAGCTCCGCGTGCGGGCGGCCACGCCCGGCACGTTCCTCTACCGGGCGACCACCGGCACTCCGCTCAGCCGGCAGCTCCGATTGGGTGGCCTGCTCACCGGCGCCGTGGTGGTGGACTCGACGCCCAGGATAGAGCCGGCGCGCGACCGCGTATTCGTCATCCTCCAGGCGAGCGATTCCGCCGACCCGGTCCTCGACTTCCCGAGTCATGAGCGGACCGTTCGCGCGATCAACGGTCGCTCTTGGCCGCACACCGAGCGGCTCAGAGCGACGGTGGGCGATACGCTTCACTGGCGGGTCGTGAACGCAGGAAACGACGTCCACCCGATGCATCTCCACGGCTTCTACTTCCGGGTGGACGCGTTCGACGGCCCGCGGGTCGCGCTGCAGGGCCAGGGACCGCCGGGGCGCTGGGTGGCGACGGAGCGGATGTCGCAGTTCTCCACCATGTCGCTCACCTGGATCCCCGAGCGCGCCGGCAACTGGCTGTTTCATTGCCACTTCCAGAAGCACCTGATCCCGCACGGCGCGTTCAACGTGGTAGCCAACGGCGAGCGGCTCCGCATTGCTCCGAACTCGCACATGCCGCCGCACGATCCGCATTCGAACCATGCACTGAGCGGCATGGCGGGGCTGGTGCTGGGAATCGAGGTGCAGCCGCGTGCCGGCGAGCGGGTTGCCGAGCCAGGCTCGGCGCGCCGGCGGATCCGGCTGGTCGCGACCGCCGATCCGGCCTTTCCCGACTCGGCCCCGTTGATGCGCTACGTACTCGACGGCTCGGAGTCACACTCTACTCCAGCGGTGGCCGGCGGGACGGGAGCGATCAGTCCGACGCTCGTTCTCACCCGCGGCGAGCCGGTGGCCATCACGGTCGTGAATCACCTGCCCGAGCCGACCGCCGTTCACTGGCACGGTATCGAGCTGGAGAGCTACTTCGACGGTGTCGCCGGATTCTCCGGATACGGATCACGCCTGGCACCCATCATCGTTACGGGCGATTCGTTCGTCGCGCGATTCACCCCGCCCAGGTCAGGCACCTTCATCTATCACTCGCACGTGGACGAGCCCCGGCAACACCGCGCTGGACTGGTGGGCGCACTGGTGGTGCGGGACAGCGCGCCGTCGGCAGCCAAAGACCTCGTGTTCTTCGTGAAGTCGGCGCGGGAGCGGAGCGACCCGACCGATCCAGTCCCGTTCGAGATCAACGGCACGACTGATCCGGACACCACGGTGCTGCAGGTGGGACGGGCCTACCGAATGCGGTTCATCGGCCTCCAGGTTCGGAATCCGAGTGCCTCGGTGCGCCTCACCGCGCGGCCGGACAGCATGTTCGCCACCGCGCCGGACTCGATGCTCCTGCGCTGGCGACCGGTTGCGAAGGATGGCGTCGACCTGCCCGACGAGGCCCGATCGCTCCGGCCCGCAGACCAGATCGTGAGCATGGGCGAGACGTACGACTTCGAGTTCGTACCGGAGCAGAGGGGAAATCTGCGGCTGGAGGTCAGGACTCCGCGGCCCGGACGCCTGGCCGTCCGGGCGCCCATCCGGGTGGAGTAGAGGACTTCCAGAACGAGCCGCCGTACTTCATCGCTGCCGCGCGAAGGATCGCGAACCGCGAGAGCTTGAAGCGCATGGTCTCAGAAGAAGAGTTGCCGCGACATCCACGACTTGCACTGATACCAACAACCGCCGCGCTGCTCGAACACCAGCCCGTGTAGCTGGCGGTCGGATCGCTGCTCGATCGGTCCCCACTCGGCGAAGCGCTCGACGTCCTCCGCGGAGAGCGGCACAGACCGGGTGCACCAGCCACCAGAGCGCGAGCGCGGCAGCGGCGAGGCTCCCCGACCAGACGAGCTTTCGATTCACAGTCCGATCCTAGGCCCGCCAAACTTACGCGGCGCTCCCACGGGCGCCATCGGCATCTCGTGGGTGCCGAGTCACAGCGATTTCCTCTTCCCAAAGCCTAGCTTGGAAGCCCTCGCCGAGGGATGGAGGTGATGAGATGAGTCGGATGGGATTGGCATGGTGGCTCCTCGCCGGCGTCATCGCGGTCTGGCTTGCGTGGATGCACCGGTACGAGCCCGTCATTCTCCGCGAAGAGGACACGCTCGGCCGGACGCAGGAGGTCCGGTGGGTCTGGGATCGCTGGCGCGCCCGCTGGTGCACGTTCGGCTACTGCATCGATCTCGAGGGCGAGGCGACCGGCGACCGTATGCGGGAGGAAGGCACGCGGGGCGAGGCCGGGCAACCGGAGCGGTAGCATGGCCCGACCCGAGCGAGGCGCACCGCCGCTCAGCAACGCGGAGATCGCCAAGGTCCTGCTCGGCCTCGCGCAGCTCCTGGCCGTGCAGAAGGCGAATCCGTTCAAGGTCAGGGCCTATCGCCGGGCGGCCAAGGCCATCGCCAATACCGGGGACAGCATCGACGAGCTGGTCAGAAGGGGCGCGGATCTCACCACGATCCCGGGCATCGGTTCCGCGATCGCCGGTGCGATCCGGGAGATCGTCGAGCGGGGCGGCGCACTCCGCCAGCTCGAGGCCCTCCGCGCCGGCGCCGATGAGCACACCGCAGCGCTGAGCGACTACCCGCTGCTCGACCCCAAGCGGGTGGCGCGCATATACAAGAAGCTCGAGATCTCCTCCATTCAAGAGCTCAAGGAACGGCTCGAGCGCGGCGACATCGGCCGGTTGATGGGCGTCCGCATGGAGCATCACGTGCGGCAGGCGCTGTCGCCCGGAACCGAGATGCTGCTCTACGAGGCGGATCAGATCGTGCCACCGATCAGGGAGTTTCTGCTCGAACAGTGCGGCGCCGAGCGGGTCGAGGCTGCGGGCGACTACCGACGGCGGGTGGAGATCATCCACGAGATCTCATTCCTGGTTCAAACCACGGATTTCGCGAACGTCGTGGAAGCATTCCGGCGCTACGGCGGCCGAATCACCATCATCAGCGCGGACGCGACCTCGGCGTCGTTTCAGCATCCATCAGGATTGCGGGTTCGCGTCATGGGGAGTCCGGCACGACTCTGGGGGCTCTCGCTCATTGTCGCGACCGGTTCCGACGCCCACCTGGCGAAGCTCGAAGAAGCCGGCCACGCCCTCCTCGCACTCGCACGGGGCCGGGAGGGATTCAAGACCGAAGCGGCGGTGTACCGAAAGCTGGGACTGGCGCCAATACCGGCGGAGATGCGGGAGGGGTACGACGAGGTGGAGCGCGCCGCGGCCGGCCGCCTGCCGGACCTCATCACCACGGCGGACATCCAGGGCGAGCTTCATGCCCATACGGTGGCGAGCGACGGCACCCAAACGATCGAGCGGATGGCCGAGGCCGCGCGAAAGCGAGGGTACGAATACCTCGGCATCACCGACCACTCCCAGAGCCTCAAGATCGCGCGCGGGGTGCCAGAGGCGACTCTGTGGGATCAGATCCGCTTCATCGACCGGCTCAACGAGGGAGGCACCCTCGGCATCCGGATCCTCAAGTCGGCGGAGGTGGACATCCTCGCCGACGGCCGGCTGGACTACTCCGACGCGGTGCTCAAGGAGCTCGACTACACCATCTGCTCGATCCACTCCCGGTTCGCGCTGGACCGGAAAGGGCAGACCGAGCGGATCATGCGGGCGATGGAGAACCGCTACTTCACCATCCTCGGCCACGCCACCGGCCGGCAGCTGCTCCGGCGCCCGGGGTACCACGTGGACTTCGAGCGGATCGTGGAGCAAGCGCGGCAGAACGGCTGCTTCTTCGAGATCAACGCGAGCCCGGACCGGCTCGACCTCTCGGCCGCCAATGCCAGGTTCGCAGTGGAGGCGGGCGTGAAGATCGCGATCAACACCGACGCGCACAGCACCGGCGAGCTCGACTTCGTCAGGTATGGGGTGGATCAGGCCCGGCGGGCCGGACTCGAGCGGAGCTCGGTGCTGAACTGCCTGTCGGCGGATGAAATTGTACGCACCCTGCGCCGGTGAGCTACCGCACCGCACCCCGCGGTACCGGGTCGTAAAACACTGGGCGAACCTTTCTGGGAGGGATCATGTCCAGCCTTGCGCGCGCGAGGGCCTGGATCGCAGTTGCCCTGGGCGGGCTCGCTGGCTTGACCGGCTGCTCCAGGCCTCCGGACCAGCCGGTCGAGACCGGGAGAGCGGAGCGGCAGACTCAGCGCCCGCCCACTCCCGCGCCGACCCCGGCGGCCTCCACATCGGCGCCGGACACCCAAGCCGTCGCTTCACACCGAGACGAGTCTCGCACCACCGCCCGTCCATCGCCATCTCCAGCTCACCCCTCGCAGACCGATCCAAGACCGAAGCAGCCGCCCTCCGCCCCGGAGCCGCCGCAGGCGCCGAAGCCGGTATCGCCAGATGCGGCGGTGGCGGCAGAGGCGGACAGTGAGGAGCCGAATGCTCCCATCGTCACCGGGATGGGCACGTCCGTACCGGAACGACGGGACCGAGCCGAAACCGAGGTTCTGGAGACAGCCCCGACGCTCGC
>DASSUE010000029.1:0-13826 GCA_035707305.1 Gemmatimonadales bacterium | reverse complement strand
CCACCACGGTCTCCCAGGTCATCACCGCACCTCCTCGTCGGCGCGAAGCACCCGCTCGAGTGCACCGGCCACGCTCAGCATTCGGCCTTCCTCGAAAGCCCGGGCGATGAGCTGCGCCCCGAGCGGCAGTCCATTGTCCCGCCCGACCGGCAGGCTCATCGCCGGCAGGCCGGCGAGGCTGATGGCGCAGACGAAGATGTCGGCGAGGTACATCGCGACCGGATCTCCGGTCTTTTCCCCCGCCTTGAACGCCGGGGTGGGTGTGGTGGGGGTCAGCAGGAGGTCCGCACCGCCCGGTCCGAGAGCGCGGTGAAAGTCCTGCGCGATGAGCGCGCGGACGCTTTGAGCCTTTCGATAATACGCGTCGTAATATCCCGCGCTGAGGACATACGTGCCCACCAGAATGCGGCGGCGTACCTCGGCGCCGAATCCGGCGCCACGCGTCGCGCGGTACAGGGCGCGGATATCGCCATCGGCTTCCACCGTGCGCGGACCGTATCGCACCCCGTCGTAACGGGCCAGGTTCGCCGCGGCCTCGGCAGGAGCGATGATGTAGTACGTGGGCACGGCATAACGCGAGTGCGGCAGCGAGACCTCGCGCACCTCCGCCCCGAGGGAGCGTACCGCGGCGATAGTCCGGTCGAGCGCGGCTCGCACACCGGGGTGAAGGTCCGGAGGGAAGTACTCTTTCGGCAGCCCGACGGTCAGGCCCTTGAGATCGACCGGCGGCGGCTCGGGAGCCAGCGGGGGCCGATCCACCGTCGTGGCGTCGAGCTCGTCCTTGCCGCTCATGACGGCGAGAACCCTCGCCGCATCGTCGACGGTCCGCCCGAACACCGCGATACAGTCGAGCGACGAGCCGAACGCCACCAGCCCGTATCGGCTGACGCGCCCGTAGCTCGGCTTCACACCCACCACTCCGCAGAAGCTGGCCGGTTGGCGAACCGATCCACCGGTCTCCGAGCCAAGGGCGGCGGGGACGACTCCCGCGGCGACGAGCGCGGCCGAGCCGCCGCTCGAGCCACCGGGTACCCGCTCGGGGTCGAGCGGATGCTTCACCCTCCCGTAGGCGGAGTGCTCCGTGGAGGAGCCCATGGCGAACTCGTCGAGATTCGCCTTGGCTGCCACCATCGCTCCGGCGGCGCGCAACCGGGCCACGGCCGTGCCGGTAAAGGGCGAGACGTATCCTTCAAGAATTCGGGATCCGCAGGTGGTCGGTTGCTGCGGCGTCACCAGGTTGTCCTTGAGCGCGATCGGCATCGCGTATAAAGGACTCGCCTGAACGCCCGGATCCAGCGCGGTGATTCGCGCCGCCTCAGCATCGAGCGCCGCCTGCGACCAGCTGAGCGTGGCATTCAGGGGCGCGGCGGCCTTGAGGCGCACGCCGACCTCGCGCGCCACCATTGTCGCCCGTTCTCGACCTTTCTCGCCCATCCTCGTCTATTCCCTTACAGCTCTTCCATCGCACCGTGCCGAGGCACGAGGAAGAAGCCGTCACGGAACTCGGGCGCGAGCTCGGCCGGCGAACGGGCGAGCGGGACCGGCCGCACCACGTCGTCGCGGAGCGGAGCGGCCGCTGGCCCGGCGAGGAACGGGTCGGCCGGCGCATCGGGCACGTGGTCGAGCTGCTCGACGTACCCGACGATGCGGTTGAGCTGGTCGACCAGCTTTCCAAGGTCGGCATCGTCCACCCCGATCTCGGCCAGCCCGGCCACGTGCAGCACCTGGTCCCGACCGATGCTCATGCTCCCTCCCAATCGCGCTCCAGGGCGGCGTAGGCCACGAGGAGCTGCTTGATGCCCACGTCGCCGTCGTCGAACGCGACTTCGACCTTGAGATCGCGACCGGCGCCGGTCAGCCCGCGGATGGTGCCCGAGCCGAAGCGCCGGTGCCGGACCCGTTCGCCTTTCACGTATCGCGGGGCGAGCTGTGACTCTTCGGCGACGGGCTGATGGTCGGATGGACGGACGGACCGATGGTCGTCATCTCGGTCCCAGGCGCCGGCGCGGACGGACCATCTGCCCGCCCATGCGCCCGTCCGCCCTCCCGCCCATCCGTCCATCGAACTGGTGCGCCGTTCGTCCACGATGGCCGGCGGCAGCGCCTTTATGAACGCGGATGCGATACCTGGACGAAGTTCGCCACCGCGGCGCCGCGCGCGGGCCCAGGTGAGATAAAGCTTGTCCTTGGCGCGGGTGAGGCCGACGTAGCAGAGCCGTCGCTCCTCCTCCAACCCCTCCGGCTGCTCTTCCGCGCGGGCCAGCGGGAAGAGACCGTGCTCGAGCCCGGCGAGCACCACGACCGGCCACTCCAGACCTTTCGCGGTGTGGAGCGTCATCAGGGTGACGCCGCCGTCACCGCCGACGATGTTCTCGTGCGCGGTGAGGAGCGCCGCTTGGGCGAGGAACCGCTCGAGCGGCGTCCCAGGATCATCGGCGTCGGGGACGACGACCTCCGACCATTCCGCCGCGCTCGCGACCAGTTCGCGCACGTTCTCCCACCGGTCCGCCCCCTCAGCACCCTCAGCGGCGAGCACCGCCTCGTAATCGATGGCGCGGATCAGCTCCTCGAGCGTCTGGGCCGGCGCGTGGTCGCCGGAGCGGGCGGCTAGACCAGCGACCAGCGCGGCGAACGCGCGGAATCCGTCGCGGGCGTTGGGGCGAAGTTCGGGAATTCGATCCGCCATGCGGGCTGTCTCGAGCAAGGGCTTGCTCCATCGCGCGGCGGCCGCCTCGAGCGTCGCGAGGCTGGTATCCCCGATGCCGCGGCGGGGCACCGCGATCGCCCGAAGAAAGGCCTCGTCATCGGCGGGGTTCGCGACCAGCCTGAGATACGCGAGCAGGTCCTTCACCTCGCGCCGCTCATAGAAGCTGATGGCTCCGACTAGCCGATAGGGCACTCCGGCCCGGCGAAACGCCTCTTCCATCGCGCGCGATTGGGAGTTGGTGCGATAGAGAACCGCCATCTCCTCGTACGACCACTCGCCCGCCGCCGCTCGCCGCTGCAGCTCGCCGACCACCCACTCCGCCTCGTCGCGCTCATCCGCCGCGGCCAGCAGCGTCACCGACTCCCCGCCCTGCCGCACGGTGCGGAGCGTCTTGCCCAACCGCCCACGATTCTCCGCGATCACTCCGTTGGCCGCATCCAGGATCACCCGGGTAGACCGATAGTTCTCTTCCAGCCGCACAAGCTTGGTGCCGGGAAAATCTGCCTGGAACGCCCGCATGTTTCGGACATCCGCGCCGCGCCATCCGTAGATCGATTGGTCGTCGTCGCCAACCGCGCAGACGTGTCCGTGCGCGCCCAGCCGCTTCACCAGGAGATACTGCGCCCGGTTGGTGTCCTGGAACTCGTCCACGAGAATGAACTGAAACTTCCGGCGGTAGGCGTCGAGCCGGTCAGGGTGCTGATCGAACAGGGCGAGCGGGTGCAGCAACAGGTCGTCGAAATCCATCGCGTTGGCCGCCTTGAGAGCGGGCCCGAGCGCGCCATACACGTCCGCGGCAACCTGCACGAAGCGGTCGAACGAGGCCGTCGCCGCGAGGTCGGCCGGCGCCTGCATCCGATTCTTGGCCGCCGAGATGATCGCGGCCACCCCGCGCGGCGTGAACAGCTTGGTCGAATGACCCCGCTGCTCCTGGATCCGCTTCACGAGACCGAGCCGGTCGTCTTCGTCGTAGATCGTGAACCGGCGGGTGAACCCGAGCAGTTCCGCCTCACGGCGAAGCAGCCGAGCCGACAACGAGTGGAAGGTTCCGATCCACAGGCCGGACGGGTCGCGCTCGAGCATCCGGCCGATCCGGTCCTTCATCTCTCCCGCCGCCTTGTTCGTGAAGGTGACCGCGAGGATGCGGTCGGGCGGCACGCCGTGGCGATCAATGAGGTTCGCGATGCGGGTCGTCAACACCCGCGTCTTGCCGGACCCCGCCCCCGCGAGCACCAGGAGCGGACCGTGGACGTGTTCGACCGCCTCGCGCTGGGCGGGGTTGAGCCCGCGCTCGCGGGACAAGACGACGACGGGGTCGGTCACGCGGCCGGCTCCGCCAGAGGGATGCGAATCAGGAAACAGGCGCCTTTCTCACGGGGCTCGAGGCTGAGCTCGCCCCGGTGGGCCTCTTCGATCACCCGCCGCGTCAACGCGAGACCGATTCCCCAGCCACCGCGTTTCGTGGTGATGCCGGGCTCGAAGATCTCGCGACGGATTTCCTTGGGAACGCCGGGGCCGTCGTCCACCACCCGAAGCACGGCACGGCGATCGTCATTATCCACGCGGAGAATAATCGTACCGGAGCGTCCCTGGAGCGCGTCGATCGCGTTCTTGACCAACGCCTCAAGGGCCCACTCCAGCAGCACAGGATCGCCTAGCACGACCGGTCCCGCCCCTGGCGCCTCGACCCGAAGATCAATCTGATTCGCCCAGCGCGGCAGTCGCGGCCGGAAGTAATTCGCGACCCGATCGGCCAACGCGCCGAGCCCGATCGGCTCCCGCGCCGCCGGATTGCCGATCCGCTCGAACCGGCGCGCGACGCGATCAAGCCGTTCGGCATCGGCGGAAAGGTGCTCGGCGAGACCGGGGAGCTGATCCGACAGCGACCGCACCCGCTCGATCCAGCCTTGAAGGCTGGTGAGCGGCGTGCCCATCTGGTGCGCAGCCTCCCGCGCCATCGCTACCCAGAGCCGGTCGTTCTGCGCGCTGATGGCGCTGCGATACGCGAAGACCGCGACCCCGACCATGATCGCGATGGTCAGTGCCTGCAGCACGATGAGCGTGGTGAGCTGGAGTCGACCCGGTGGTGCGCCGTAGTGAACCGTTCCGATGGTCGAATCCGCGATCGGCGGGTTCTGGCGGTCGAGGCTCGCGATGAACTCCTGCAGCTTGGGATCGTCCAGCGAGCTCTCGAATGGCAGGTTGTCGTACGCGCTCACGCGGCCGGCCGCATCGGTCACGACCAGGGGCACACCCAGCCGTCGGACCTGTTCGCCGAGACGCAGCAGAGCCTCGACCTCGGCCCCGGGCCGGGGGTCGTTCAACCCCGCGAACACTTCGGAGTAGAACCGGCTGGTGGATTCGGCGTCTTCGTTGAAGTGACGCACCACCAGCCAACCAGTGCCGAGGCTCAGCGCGGCGAGCAGCGCCACCAGGGCGACGACCACCGCGGGGGCCACCCGCGCGGTCCGGGCCCTATGCTGGCGAGCCGAGCCGTTCGACGCCAACATACGGCACCAGCGCAGCGGGCAGGAGCACCGAGCCATCGGCCTGCTGGCCGTTCTCGAGCAACGCCACGATGCAGCGCGGGAATGCGACTCCGGACGCGTTGAGCGTGTGGACGAACTCCGGCTTGGCGTTGGGCTCCGGACGGTAGCGGATGCCGGCTCGGCGGGCCTGATAATCGGTGAACGTGCTGGCGCTCGAAACCTCGAGCCACGCCCCGACGCCCGGCGCCCAGACTTCCAGGTCGAACGTCCGCGCGCTGGCATTCCCGGTGTCGCCGGCGGCCAGCTCCACCACGCGGTACGGCAGCCCCAGCCGCTGCAGGATCGCTTCGGCGTGCTGGGTGATCCGCTCGTGCTCGGCCGTCGACTGCTCGGGGGCGACGAATCGCACCAGCTCCACCTTGTCAAACTGGTGGACCCGGATCAGCCCCCGGGTGTCCTTCCCGTGCGCGCCGGCCTCTCGGCGGAAACACGGTGTCCAAGCGCAGTACGCGATCGGAAGCCGAGCGGCATCGAGGATCTCGTCGCGATGGATGTTGGTCACCGGGACTTCCGCCGTGGGGATCAGAAACAACTCGTCCGCCGGCACCGCGTACACCTCATCCTCGAACTTGGGGAGCTGGCCAGTGCCGGTCATCGAAGCGCGGTTGACGATGTAGGGCGGTGCGATCTCCTCGTACCCGTGCTCCCGGGTATGCACGTCGAGCATGAAGTTCGCGAGCCCGCGCACCAGCCGGGCGCCGGCGCCACGGAACAGAGGAAAGCCGGAGCCCGACAGCTTGGTGCCGGCCGGCAAGTCGAACAGGCCGAGCGCGGGGCCCAGGTCCCAATGCGGCCGGACCGGGAACGAAAAGCTGGGAGGCTCGCCCCAGGAACGAACCATCCGGTTGGCGCTGGCGTCGCCGTCGGGGATGGAATCGAGCAGAAAGTTGGGGACCAGCAGCACGGCGGCGTCGAGCTCGGCGTCCACGGCCCGGACGTCCGCATCGAGCCGTTTCACTTCTTCGCCCGATGCCTTGAGCTGCGCCAGGAGGTCGTCCGCCGCCTCGTGCTGCTTCTTCCGGCGTGCGACCTCGTCGCTCGCCGCGTTCCGCTCGGCCTTGAGACTCTCGGTTCGAGTGAGCAGCTCGCGCCGGCGGCGGTCCAGCTCGAGGATACGATCGAGCTGCGCGAGCACGCCCGGATCTCCCCGGCGCGCGAGGCTGGCGCGGCTGCCGTCCGGATCGTTCCGGAGCCGCCGGACGTCGATCACCCCTCAGTCCTCCGGGATGCCGGGCTTGAGGCTGCGGAAACCGCAGTTGGTATTGGCGAGGGCGCGAAACGTGAGCCGGCGATCGGCGTCGTTGAACTCGAGGATCTCGATCTTCCCGTATAGCGGAACGCCGATGCTCGTGCACGTGACCCGGCTACGGACAACATACCGCTGCCCGACGTCGACTACGATCGTGTCCAGCGTGAGGTAACCATTGAGCGGTGCTTCGTCGATGTCATCGAAAGACTCGTCGCTCGCCTGCAGTCCCGGCTCGGCGGATCCCCCCGGCAGCCCGAGCGCGGCGCGCGGCAGCAACACCCGGCGCCCGTCCGGAAGAATGTTGTACGCGAAGTCGAACTGCGCGGTCTGGTCGGTTCGGATGGCCTGGGCGACCCCGGGATTGATGCCGTATCCGCTGGGAACGCTGATCGGGGTGCCCACCAGTGCGCCGATGAGCAAGGTGTCCACTCGATTTTCGATCGTAGCGTTGCCGAGGGGGTTCCCATTGCAGGCCCCGACGAAGCTGAGCCCGAGGATCGGCACTAGCGAAGCGAATTTCCTCATGAGACCGGAAGGTTATAGCCCGCGTGGAAGAGGGTCAACCCGGCGTCATTGCTTGACTTCGAGGGTGTCGGTTCCTACGCTTCCTCACGCTCGGTTCCGGAAGTCTCACTTCCCAGACGTCGCTCAGCCGAAGGAGCCCGGATGACCGGTCTAGGGGAGGTCGTGCGGACCGTGGCCGAACGGCCGGATGTCGCAGCCGCGGTGCTGGTGAGCGCCGATGGGCTGCCGATTCAACACGCCGGACGCCGGACGCTTGAGCCGGAGAGTGTGGCGGCGTTGGCCTCCAGCGCCGCACGACACGCTGGTGCGCTGTCCGGCGCGGTCGGCCTCGGCCCGGTCGAGACCATCGTGCTCGAGTGCGAGTCCGGGTTCGTGGCGGCCGCCAGGCTGGGATCGGCGGAGTGGTTACTCGTGGTTCCGGCCGACGGCGCCGATCTTGGCGCGCTGCTCTATGATCTCCGCCGGCACCGACCGGCGCTCGCCTCCCTGCTTTGACCACGCACCTGTGACTCCACGACTCGAGTTCCATCGCCGATGAAGTGGGCGGTCATACTCGCCGGCGGCTCCGGCACCCGCTTCTGGCCGCTTAGCACGCCCGACAACCCGAAACAACTTCTCCCGCTCACGGGCGCCCGCTCCACTGCCGAAGATGCCGTGCTGCGGCTGGAGGGGCTGATCCCGCGGGAGCGCATCCTGGTAGTGACGGGAGCGGCGCTGGCGCCCAAGCTGCGTCAGCGTCTTCGGCTCGAGCAGTCCAGCATGTTGGTCGAGCCGCGACCCGCGTCGACGGGACCTGCATTGGTGTGGGCAACGGTCGAGGCGCTCCGGCGCGACCCCGACGCCGACGTGTTGTCGCTCCACGCCGATTGGGCCGTCGGCGACGCGAGCGAGTTTCGTCGCACGGCCGACCTCGCGCTCAACGTAGCGCGGACGCATCAACGGCTCGTCACCGTCGGCATGGTGCCGTCGCGTCCGGAGACGGGCTACGGCTACATCGTACCGGGAGACGAGCTGGGGAACGGAGCGCACACCGTCGCCCGGTTCGTGGAGAAACCGAACGCGGCGACCGCCCTCGACCTGATGGCGGACGGCGCACTGTGGAACTCGGGCCTCTTCGCGTGGACCGGAACCACACTGGTCAGTGAAATCCGCGCCCATACACCCGAGATCGCGCGGCATCTGGCGCGACTGGAGGAGAACGACGTCCCGGGGTTCTTTCGGGATGTGACGCCGGTATCGATCGACGTGGGATTGCTGGAGCGGAGCCAGGCGGTCGCGGTCGTGAGCGGGGCGTTCGCATGGGATGACGTCGGTACCTGGGAAGCGCTGGGGCGAGTGCGACCGAAGGATGCCGATGGCAACGTTTTGGTAGGACGGGCGGTGGCGCGGGCATCGCATGATTGCGTGGTGTGGGCGGAAGACGATGTGGTCGTGCTCTACGGCGTACGAGATCTGGTCGTGGTGCGGGCAAACGGCAGAATCCTGGTGATGCCCCGCGAGCGTGCCCCGCAGATGAAAGCGCTGCTCGACGCGCTTCCCGAGGACGTCAGAGATCCCGCATGACCACCCTGCACTTGCTGGAGCCGGATGACCCCGGTGCCGTCTGGGCCCCCTTCGCCGGCGTGCGACCGATCTCCGAGCTGCGCGCGGGCGTATGGCGAATCCGCGAGCGGTGGGAGCAGGCGCTCGGCATCCGTGCGTCTTCGATTCACGGCTCTCACTGCGCCAATTTCAGCGAGGACGATGAACCGCCCGTCAGGACGGCGCTGGACTTTCGCGGACCTGCCATCGTGGCCGCGAGCTGGTTCGCGCCCGCGGTCGACCGAATCCGACTGGCGCCAAAGACCCGGCGGCTCACGCATCGCGGCGAGATCGTCGCTTGGATACTCGCCAAGGGAGCAGACGCGCTGCCCGAAACCGGGTCTGACCAGGAGATCGCCGGTGTGCGGCTGACCGGTGCCGCATCGTTGCTGGACGCACGGGACCACCTGATCGAAGCTGACTGCGCATCGTTCCGCCGGCCCGGCAGCCAGCCGCCGGACGGCGTCGTGGTGTTCGGCACGCCGGCCGATGTCATTTCGCACGGAGCGATCGTGGAGCCCGGCGCCGTGTTCGACGTTCGGAACGGACCCGTGGTCCTCGATCGCGGCGCGGAAGTGCGCCACGGGGCGCGGCTGGAAGGACCTTGCTACGTCGGCGTGGAGAGCCGCGTCCTAGGCGGAGAGGTCCGCGGCTCGGTGATCGGGCCGGTGTGCCGCGTGCGCGGCGAAGTGTCCGAGACCATCTTCGTCGGGTACGCGAACAAGGCTCACGACGGCTATGTCGGCAACAGCGTCGTGGGGCGGTGGGTCAACCTCGGCGCGGGCACGATCACCTCCAACCTGAAGAACACCTACGGCCCCGTACGGCTGGAGATCGCGGGCGAGCGGCTGGAAACCGGACGGCTGAACGTCGGGACGTTGTTCGGCGACCACGCCAAGACCGGAATCGGCACCCTCCTTCCCACCGGCACCGTGATCGGGGCGGCGGCCAGCGTGCACGGTCCCGGATTCGCTCCCAAATGGGTACCCCCGTTCGCCTGGGGGCTGGATGGCGCGCGGATGCACTTGGATGGTTTTCTCAGCACCGCTGAGCGGGTCATGGCCCGGCGCAACGTCGCCCTTACCGACGCGCGGCGCGCGTCGCTTCGATCGATCTACGCGCGAGCGACGGAGGGCCGCGCATGACCACATTGTGGGTCCTGGGCTCCGGCTCCGGCGGCAACTGCTGCGCGATCGAGTCTGGCGGCGCGGCCGTGCTCATCGATGCCGGCTTCAGTGCCAAGGAAGTCGAGCGCCGCGCCGAGCGGGTCGGCCTCAATCTGGCGGGCCTTGCCGCCATCGTGCTCACTCACGAGCATGGCGACCACGCCGCCGGCGCAGCCCGTCTGGCGCGCCGGTTCCGGGTGCCCGTGGTGACGGCTGCGGGAACCTGGGCGTCGATCGTGCGGTCGATGCGTGATGCGGAGCACCGGACGCTCGGCATGCGCGCCCGGGTTGTGGTGGGGCCGTTCACCATCGATGCCTGTCCGACGAGCCACGACGCGGCCGAACCGATCGCCGTCGCTGTGCGGCTTGCCGACGGGACCGGCGTCGGCGTGGCGTACGATCTGGGTCGGCCGACGACCGCCGTGCGCTACCTGCTGCGCGAGCTTACCGGCGTAATCCTCGAATCCAACTACGACGACATCCTGCTACGTACCAGCGACTATCCGCCGTCGGTGCAGCGACGGATCGCCGGCTCCGGTGGCCATCTGTCAAACCGTGCGGCCGCCGAGCTGCTGGAGGAGCTGCATCATCCTGGTCTGGGACTGGTGGTGCTGGCTCACCTGAGCCGCCACTGCAATACCCCGGCAGACGCCCGGGCGACAGTCGAGCCGGTACTGCGCCGGGCCGGGTTCACCGGCACCCTTCACGTCGCCTGTCAGGACGAGCCCATCGGACCTCTGGCAGTTGTGCCACCGGCCGACGCACAGCTCGGCCTCATGCTCTAGCGGCCATCGAGCACTCCTCGGCCGTCGCATTGCCAGACCGCCGGCTCGGCGGCATACCCGATTCGTGGCAGGAGCTGCTCCGCCGCTAGAACGATTCCCCAGAATGTCAGCACCACCGCGAGCACGTGGGCGTACGGGTTTCGCCGTCGCCACGAGACCAGACCGACCCACGAGCCCGCGAGAATGACGGTCGCGACGGCGCCGGAGTACCCAAGCAGTGCGAGGCCGCACTCGTGGGAGTACGGCCACTGAGTCATGAACACCCCCAGCAGCAGCGCGAGGGCCACCCTGCTCCAGAACGCGGCGATCGCCGCGGCACCGCCCGTCCCGACGGCGTCCTCGTCACGTGCCGATCCGACCATCGCGGCCGTGGCCGCCGGCGTCGACCCCTTGGAGCGACGACCGTTCCTGGTAGGTGCCCAACGATTGCGAGGCCCTGCGGGCTCACCGGAGAGCTGGGCGAGCAGGCGGTCCACGACCGCGGACATGGGGTCGGCGTCGGACGATCGCTTATGCAAGGGAATGCTCCGGCGAGAGCCGTGGACATCGGCGGCATTTGTCATACCGTCGCCGAAGCCGGGCGACTCAAGTTCCCGAGAGACGAGCGCTTGTGATGAACGATTCAACCGTGCCCAGCAGGCCGTGACCAGGGGCCGGTCTGGCAGTTCGCCGCGCAGAGACTTGCGCGGCCGTTAGCTAGGATCGAGGTCGGGATCGGGTGGAACCCCGAGGGTGTCCGGTCGCGCCGTCGGCGGACCGACGAGGTTGAAGTCGATCGGATCGGTGAGGTCGCCGCCACTGAGGGTGAGCTTCTTCCCGCCCTTGGCGAACTTCAGCCGATAGCTCACCCACTCCCCGCCCAGCGCCAGCAGCAGACTGTCAGGCTTGAGCCGCCATCGAACCGTCTCGTCCCCGTAGCTGGCACTCGAATCGGGTCGCACGATGACGGTTCTGGGGCCGCTCTTGGCTCCCTGCTTGAGGTCGAACTTCCAGGTGCCCAGGATCGTCGGCGACTTCGCCGACGTCTGGGCCGCCGCGGGGACCACCACCGCGACAGCCATCACTCCCAGGATCCAACCAAGCCTCACCTGTCCTCCCCGCGAGACGTTTGTGTGACCCTCGTCGCTGGCGGGGAGGATAATCGCGCGATCCGTGCCAACCAACCGATCGTGGTCAGCCGCCTCGAGCGTCATCCACGGGCAGACCGCTCGACACCTGCTGGGGCACCAGCCGGCGGAGGTTCCGCGCGGCGGGATCGGTCAGCGCCTACATGAACTCGGTCACCTCGTCCACCACCTGCGCCGGGAACAACACGCCTTGCAGGAACGTATCGCGGGTGGCCAGGATCTCGTCGGTGTTGGAGAGCACGCTGCCGCGGAGCAACGGCTCGAGCTGCGTCACGTCGAAGGTGCGAAGCTTCACGTCCGACACGCTGTAGTGATCGATAAACTCCCGCAGCGATACGAAAGCGCCATCGTGGCCGTAGGGCCCCGTGAGCTCGACGTTCCGGAGGGGCGGCGTGCGGTACTGGTCGGCCTGATTCCCGGTCACGCGCATCCGGCCGAAGTCGTCGCGGCCATCGGCACCGTCTCCCTGGCCGGGGCCGAACTGCGCCACCGCCACGTTGTGGAAATCGTTGTCGGTGAACGCGGGTCCGTTGTGGCAGATGGAGCAGCGGGCGCTCATGAAGTTCCGGGCTCCGGCGAGCTGCACCGGTGTGAGCGCCTGGTCGTCGCCGGCGAGGAACCGATCCCATGGAGTGTTCGTGAACGACATCCGGTCGATGAAGAACCCGGCGATCGCGTTGCTGGCGTGCGCGAAGGTCATCTGCTCGAAACGCTCGCCGGGATACGCGGCCTCGAACAGGCGGCGGTATTCCCGAATCCGGCCCAGCCGGTCCATGAGCCGGGCCCAGACCACCGACTCCTGATCATCCGGGACACTGGCGAGCTCGTTCCCGCCATCGGCTCGCATCTCGGACCGTGAGAGTACCGGAAACAGTGGGAGAGCGGACAAGGCGCCGTGCTCGAACACGCGGGTCATCTCCGGCGTCACTTTCGCTCCGCCGGGAGTGTGGAACACGCCCGCCGCGTCCTGCGACACGCGTCCGTCCCAGAACAGGGTGTTCATGGCGTGGAGGTTGAACAGCGGAGGTCCGTTCCTCGGGATGAACGCGCTCTGTGGGTGCACCCGATCCGGACTGAGGCCGCCGGCACCCTGCCCGATGGCGAGGCTTCGCGCGTCACCGGTCGCGAACCTGGGGAGATGACACGTCATACACGAGATGTCGTCATTGCCGCTCAGGATTATGTCGAACGCGAGGGCCTGACCGAGGTTGACCAGTGCCGGCCGGACGTGGGGCGGCGTTGGAGCGCCGTGATGCCCCGGCCGGCGGTGAGCCGGCGGACCTCGGCGACGAGTGCGGAGTTGTCGGTGACGGCGAGCGATGGCCCCTGAGGGCCGTCGGGCGGGGCGTCGTCGCCGCACGCTGCGAGCGCCAAGGCAGCGACGGCCGGGAACACCCGGATGCGGCAAAACCCGACACGAGGCCGACCAGCAGCGCTGACGTTGGATCGGGCGCAGCGAACTACCCCCGCTCAGCCGCAGGCCTCTCACACAGGCTTCTCACATGAGATCGCAAACTGGCGCCAAGAGGCGACACGTCACCTTACGGCGCTGGCGCGCCGTCAGTCCTGCAGAGTTCCATGGAGGAGCAGGCGGGCTTTGCGCCAGTCGGGCTGGATGGTCCGTTCCGACACACCCGTGAGCGTGGCGAGCTCGACAATGAGAAACCGCAGAAGCAGTGAAATCGACGAGCTGCGCAAGCTCGGCATCGACGCTGGCCAGCGTCTCGAGCGCGGCGGCGAGTTGCTCCAGGTCCGTGCCGGACCCGGGGCCGCTGTCCCCTGCCTGGTCGAGACCTGTGACGTGATGTGGAGTCACGGCGGCCGCGGCGAAGGCGCGGGCGAATGGGAATATTGGGGCCTCCGAGGCAGGGTGCCTACACCCTACCTTCGCGAGTCCTGACGCCCTGCTGCCAGCCGCTCTGCTTCACGGGTTCTGGGGTGATCCGCACCGAGAGTAGGCCGAAGCTGCTCCGCGGCGGTGGCGAACGCCGCACGGGCCTGGTCTACAGCGCCCTGGCCGCGCAGCGCATGGCCCAGGCTGAGAGAAGCGCTGCCAACAACTGAGGAGGGCGCGTCGCCCGCGACCAGAGCGCGAGCCGCATCGAGCGCCGCTCTGGCATCGCGTTGCGCATCGGCG
>DASSUE010000028.1:0-16660 GCA_035707305.1 Gemmatimonadales bacterium | reverse complement strand
CGCCGCGAGCTGGCGCCGGTCGAAGACCAGAGCCACATCAGCATGTTCTTCGAGGCGTCGCCCGATGCGTCGCTTCCCGCGGTCACCCGCGAGGGGCAGAAGGTGGTCGGCGCGATCACGTCGTTCCCCGAGACCGACTTCACCTGGTCGCTCACCGCGGCGTGGGGCGGATTCGGCGGCCTGGTGGCGAAGGATTGGCGGACCCGCGAGCGCTCGACCGAAGAGATGTACGGCGAGGTGTACGGCGCGGTCTCGCAGATCCCGGGCCTCAGGGTGTTCCCCCGGCTCGATCCGCCGCTTCCCACGCCCGGCCAGTATGACGTGGAGCTCGTGCTCCAGAGCGACGCGCCGCCCGAGCAGTTGCTCCAGACCGCGGGCGCGGTGGTAGGGGCCGGCTTCCAGAGCGGCAAGTTCCTGTACGTGGACACCGACCTCAAGATCGACCTCCCCGAAGCACGAGTCATGGTCGATCGCGAGCGGGTGGCCGACCTCGGCCTCGACCTGGCCAGCGTGGGCCAGGAGCTCGGAACGCTGCTGGGCGGCGGCTACGTGAACCGGTTCAACTTCTACGACCGGAGCTACAAGGTCATCCCGCAGATCGGCGAGGAGGGTCGGGCCACCGTCGGGCCGCTGCTCGACCTCAAGATCAAAACGCCCGACGGCCGGATGGTGCCGGTCTCGACCTTCACTCATATCGAGACCAGCACGGCCCCGCGCGCGCTGAACCGGTTCCAGCAGCGCAACGCCGTCCGGGTCTTCGGCGGTGTCAATCCGGGGGTCACCAAGGAAGAGGGACTTCGGGTGCTCGAGAACGCCGCCGCCGCCGCTGGTGGTCCGAACGTCGTGCTCGACTACGGTGGCGAGTCGCGGCAGATCCGGCGCGAGGGCGGTGCGCTCACCGTCACGCTCGGCTTCGCGATCATCCTCATCTACCTGGTGCTCGCGGCGCAGTTCCACAGCTTTCGCGATCCGCTGATCGTGCTGCTGGGATCGGTGCCGCTCGCGATCTCGGGCGCGCTGGTATTCACCTTTCTCGATCTCACCACCATCAACATCTACTCCCAGGTGGGGTTGATCACGCTGGTGGGCCTGATCGCGAAGAACGGCATCCTCATCGTGGAGTTCGCGAACCGGCTCCAGGAGCAAGGCATCGCGAAAGCGATAGCCATCCGCGAAGCGGCGGTCACCCGTCTCCGGCCGGTCCTGATGACGTCCGCCGCGACGGTGTTCGGTCACTTCCCGCTCGTCCTCGTCTCGGGTCCGGGCTCCGAGGCACGGAACAGCATCGGCACCGTACTCGTCACGGGCATGGCGATCGGCACGCTGTTCACCTTGTTCGTGGTGCCCGTGTTCTACTCGCTGATCGCGGCGGAGCATCAGCCCAGCCTGGCGGTGGAGGAAGTCGAGCCGGAAACGGATCGCGGTCTCAGCTTGACGCCGCCGCAACCCGCCGGTACATACTGACCGGGTTTCAGACTTTCGAGGACGTGATATGGATCACACCATCGTGCATTTCGAGATTCCCGCCGACGACCCCGAGCGCGCGTCGAAGTTCTATCGCGAGCTGTTCGGCTGGACCATCAACAAGTTCGAGGGGACGGTCGCGGGCGGTATGGAGTATTGGATGGTGCAGACCGTGCCGACCGATCAGGGCGGCCAGCCGATCCGCGCCGGCGTGAACGGCGGCATCATGCGCCGGATGTACAAGGGCCAAGTGCCCGTGAACTACCACAGCGTGGAGAGCGTGGATGCGTTCGTGACCCGTGCCGAGCGGCTGGGCGCAAAGGTGATGATGGGCAAGACGCCGGTGCCGGGCATGGGCTGGTTCGCGCAGCTCACGGATCCGGAGGGAAACATCTTCGCGGTCTGGGAGAACGACCCCAACGCGGGTGAGGCTGCTGCGGCGGCCAGCGGGAAGAACGCCGCGACAGGCTGACGACTTTCTTCCTTTACAAATTCTGACGGCCGCCGTTCGGGCAGATCCCGACGGCGGCCGAGTTGTTCGCCGGTAAGCGCGCGGCCGCGGCGTCTGGTCCGGGGATTGCCCACCGTTGCACCCGAGCCCACCCTCACCGACGAGGCATCACGATGGGTCCCTTCCGCGTACGCGCAGTTCCGCTGGCGCTCCTGTTCCTGGGTTTCGTTGTGCTACCGTCGACCGCTCTGAGTCAGGCCCGCAAGACCACGGACCCCGAGAAGCTGAAGGTCGCCCGGCAGCTGGTGGAGGCCAGCGGCGCGGAGGAGCTCATTCTCAAGGGAATCGAGCTGACGCTGCCGGCTCAGCGGGCCCAGAATCCCAAGATCCCGGACGAGTTCTGGGATCGGTTCGCCGCCCGGGCGCGGGCCGACGTGGGAATGCTGGTGGACAGCCTCGCCCCCGTGTATGCGGCGCGGTTCTCCCAGGCGGAGTTGGATCAACTGCTCGCGTTCTATCAGAGCCCCGTGGGACGGCACTTCGCGTCGGAGCAGGGCGCGATCGCGCAGGAGAGCCAGCAGCTCGGGCTCCGGTGGGGGACTCGGGTTGGCGCCTCCATCGCGGTGGATCTGGCCAACGAGGGTAAACCGCTCGGGCGGTAGCCGTTCGTCAGGCCATCGCCCGATCTAGCCGGAGGATCGTTCCGAGCAGCACGTTGGCGCCGTTCAGGATGTCCTCCGGCCGCGAGAACTCCTTGGGCGAGTGGCTGATCCCGCCGACGCTCGGGATGAAGATCATGCCCACCGGTGCGATCTGCGCCATCGCCTGGGCGTCGTGACCCGCTCCGCTCGGCATCACCTTCGTCGAAAAGTTCAGTGCGCGCGCCGCCTCGGTGATCGGGGCGCGCACGCGCGCGTCGGTGGGCGCGGCGATGTTCGCGTGCAGGGGCCGGAAGGTCACCTTGGTGCCGTCGGCGTCGGCGATCTTTCGAGCCTCGGCCATCACGGCTTCGGCCAGCCGGTCCACCTTCCGGTCGTCGAGATCGCGTAACTCGAGCGTGGCCTCCACCTGGCCGGGAATGACGTTCGGCGCCCCGGGAAACGCCTGGATCTTGCCGACGGTGCCGACCTGCCGGCCCGGCTCCGCCCGCACCACGCGGTTCACCATCTGCACGTACTTGGCAGCCGACATCAGGGCGTCCTGCCGCCGATCCATCGGCGTGGTGCCGGCGTGATTCGCGAAGCCTTCGAACACCACCTCCCACTGCTTGATGCCGACGATCCCCTCCACCACGCCGATGTCGAGCTTCTCCCGCTCCAGCGTCCCACCTTGCTCGATGTGGAGCTCGACGTAGGCGGCTACGCTGCCCTTCCGGAGCCGCGCCGCATCGAGACGGTCGGGGTCGCCGCCGATGAAGCGGATCCCCTCGCGGATGGTCTTGCCGCTCGAGCTGGGATGGTCGAGCTCGTCCGGCGGCAGCCCGGTGGTAATCGCACGGCTTCCGAACAGACCGCCTTCCTCGTTGGCGAAGATCGTCACCAAGAGCGGGTGGCGGGTGACGATCCGGCGTTCGGCCAGGGTCCGCGCGACTTCGATGGCGCCCAGCGAGCCGACCGGTCCATCGTAGTTGCCGCCCTTGGGCACCGAGTCGATGTGGGAGCCGAAGGCCAGCGCGGGAAGACCCGGGTCGCTGCCCGCACGGCGGCCCATGATGTTGCCCGCGGCATCCACGCTGATCTCGAGCTGGGCCTCACGCATGAGGCCGCTCACGTATTCGCGTCCCTTCAGGTCCGCGTCGCTGTAGGCAACTCGGCTCACGCCTCCCTCGGGATTCTTGCCGAACCCCGCCATCCGCTGGAGGAGCTGCTCCATGAGCCGCGGCCCGTTGATCTGGGGATCGGCTGCGTGCTCCGGTGCCCGAGCGGCGTGCAGCAAGGGCGCCGGCACCATCGCGGCGCTTAGCGAGCCGAGCACCGCGCGGTTGAAGCCACGTCGGTTCATCGATACTCCGTAGACATGGGACTTACCGGATGCGCCGCCTAGGTCGACCGGCTCCTCGGCGCCGAAAAGCCTATCGAGCGGGCACCCGCCCGGTCAACTGGCAGCGGTGGTCTTCGGCCATCCCGATGCTCAGTGCCGCACCTGGCGGTGTGCCGGTTGTGATGGAACATTGGTCGGGGTGGGCAGCCCGAGCAGGTGAGGGATGAGAATCCCGGCTGCGGCGCGGCTTTGGCGGGAGATAGAGCGGTCCTTTCCGGAACGGCCGTTCGCGATCGAGTTCTGGGACGGGACCGCTGTACCGGCAACCCGCGAGGGTGGCCCCACTTTCCTGGTGCGCTCGCCCCGCGCAGTGGCGCACCTTCTTCGTGCACCGGGACAGCTGGGACTGGGCCGAGCGTACGTCTCGGGCGAGCTCGAAGTCGATGACCTCGACGCTCTGATCCAGGTGATCGACCGGTGGAAACCGCCCGACCTCAACGCCCGCAGGCGGATCAGGCTGATCCTCGCTGCAGCCCACGCGATCGGCGCGATCCTGCTCCCAGCAGCACCCGCCGCGGAGCTTCGCCTCCGTGGCGCGCGGCACTCGCGGGCCCGAGATGCCCGCGCGGTCCGCCATCATTATGACGTCGCCAACGAGTTTTTCGCGCTCTTCCTCGACCGCTCCATGACGTACAGCTGCGCCTTCTTCTCCAGAGATGGCAGGTCGCTGGAGTCGGCCCAGCAGGCGAAGTTGGAGCTGACCTGCCGCAAGCTGCGGCTGGAGCCAGGGCAGCGCCTGCTCGACGTCGGCTGCGGCTGGGGCAGCTTCGCGATCCACGCCGCCGCTCGTCATGGCGTTGAGGTCGTGGGGATCACGCTCTCTGAGCCGCAAGCCGCCTTCGCCCGCGCACGCGTGCGCGACGCTGGCCTGGACGGTCGGGTGAGTATCCGGGTGCTGGACTACCGCGACCTCACCGGCGAGCGCTTCGACGCTGTCGCCAGTGTGGGCATGGTCGAGCACGTCGGCATCAAACACATCGACGCGTACGCCGGGCACCTGGCGCGCCTCATGCGGCCGGGTGGTCGGCTGCTCAACCACGGCATTGCCCGCCTTCGCCACGCTGACCCCAAGGCCGGAGCATTCTTGGAGCGCTATGTCTTCCCCGACGCCGAGCCGCTCCACCTCTCGCGGGTGCTCCTCGCCCTCGAGCGAGCCGGCTTCGTGACCGAACACGTCGAGGAGTTCGGGGACGACTACGCGGAGACGCTCCGGCATTGGGCTCGCCGCCTCGACGACCATCGCGCTGAGGCCGCGCGGATCGCGGGCGAGGAGCGGGTGCGCGTCTGGCGCCTCTATCTCCGTGCCGCGCGCAATGCGTTCGAGTCCGGCTTCATGTCGATCTACCAGGTGCAGAGCCGGCTCGGCCGATAGAGCTGCTTAATAGTTGCTCCGCGCCTGATACGGCGGATCTACACTCCGCAGGCCTGATCGGTCGGGATCGGCTGCTCCGGGACCCCTGACGTCTGATTCAACTCGTCCAGCGTCAACGGCCCGTCCACGATGATGCCGGTTCCCGCCGCGTGGATCTTGTAATCCTTTGCGCCGTCCAACGGGTTGAATTCTCGAATCCTGATCGTCTCGATGAACTGACCGAACGGCACCTCGATCGGGCCGATGCCGACGATCTTCCCTTCGTCTTCCGCCACGTCCGGCGCCACCTCGATCTGGAACGTCATCCCCGGATGTGGATCGGCGGGCATGAAGATCCCGGGCAGATTGCCACCGCCGGCGCACCACGCGCCCTCGTGGGAGATGCCGCCTTCCTCGAAGATGTCGACGTCCTCGCCGTAGTAGCAGATCGTTCCGTCCGCCGCCTGAACGAAGTAGTTCCAGGTGACCTCGAACAACTCGCCGTCGATCGTCTCTCGCTCCTCGATGACACGCGTGGTCACGCCCTCGATCACCCGGGTCTGATCGAGGACGGTCACCTGCAGAATGATGGCCTCGCCATCCTCCGCTCCGGTCAGAATCCACTGCCGACCCACCGGGCCCAGCGGGTAGTAGGGATTGGTGGAGGCGATGGTGAACCCACCCTGGCCTGGGGCGCACCGCGCGATGCTCAGCTTCTTCACCGAGGTCCCCTCCTTGGCGATGAGATCCGCGGCATCAACCATCGGCCCGATCGGCTCCGTCCGATCGCAGCCAGCCGCCAGAGCGAATGCGGCCGTCGCCGCGATACCGAACCCCAGGCTCTGCCATGTCATAGATGCTCCTCTGCGTTCGCACCCGGTGATGCCCGCAGACCAGCGGACAGCCATGCGCGGTCCAGCCGAGGAGCAAGTCAGCGGCCGCGAATGTGACAAGGGGGAACCGGGTGAGGGCCATCACATCCGCAAGCCTCGGTTCGCGCCACCGTTCGCCGATACGACTTCGACGGCTACGCCGACTTTCTGGACCCTCCGATTTCGCGCGCGGTGAGCCCAACCCTACCGCGCTTCGGGTGCGACTCCGTCGCTTAGTCGGCGTCTCCCTTGTGGAGGCGCCTTCTCCGGAGGCTCGTTCCGGTTAGGCGATACTCGGCGAGGGAGGCCGGGAGGTGCTTATGACATTCGCTCGATCGATCGGGATCGCGCGGCCTTGGTCGGCTCGTTGAGCTGCGGCAGCGACAGTGGGTCGAACCTGGCTGGCCCTGGCAGCTCAATGCCGCGGCAAAGGCGTCCGCCAATGTGACCATCCAGGAATTCACCTTCTCCCCGGGCACCCTGAGCATCAGGGTCGGCCAAACGGTGCGTTGGACCAACAGGGATTCTTCGCCGCACACAACGACGAGCGACAAGGTGTCTGGGAGCGGTCGGCTCGCCCCCCCCAGGTGGCGATGGGGGTACGGCGGGGGCGGGTCGGCGGCGGGCAATTTCGCGGTGCCGTTTCCCACGGCAGGCACGTACGAATACCACTGTGCGAACCACCCGCCGTCGCTGGGCCCGGGCTTCATCGGGACGGTATCGTCAACCCGTAGTCCGGACCTCGCGACCCTCCCGGCGTTGGAGCTCAGGCGCGCGAGGTCAACCGCGGCCTGCTGTAGCCGGAGCTCCCGCGCGGAACGCCGCGCTGCGCTCCGGCCTGGCCTCAGCCAGGCCACGCCGCACGCCCTCCACGTCGAAGTCAGTCCCGTAGACCGGCGTCCCCGGCTGCTGCCGCCAGCTCTCGTCGAGGGTACCGGCGTCCACGCCATCGAAGCCGAGCTCGTCCAGCAGGCGAATCACGATGTCCTTCGCCCGCTTGTCGTCGCCCGCCACAGGCAGCGCGATCCGACCGGCAGCGCCCTTGGGCTTGCCCCGCTCCAGCAGATGCCGGGCGTAGATGTTGTTGAACGCCTTCACGATGGGGCGGCCGAGCTGCTCCGCCACCCAGCGGCTCTCCGTGGTGCCCTTCTCGATGGGATCGATCCGGCCATCCCGCTGCTGCGGGTAGTAGTTGCCCGTATCCACGACGACGACTTTCTCCGACACGCCATTGAAGAGGTCCCGCGGCAGCTTGGCGACGTTCTTGAGCGGGATGGTGACGATGACGACGTCGCCCGCACGCGCGGCCTCACCCACCGTAACCGGCCGGGCGCCGGTTTCTTTCGCCAGATCGGCCAGCGAATCCGGCCCGCGCGAGTTCGCGATGGACACCTCGTGCCCCAGCGTCGTGAGGCGTCTCGCCAAGGTTCCACCGATCTGGCCAGCACCGATGATCCCGATTCTCATAACAATTCTCCCCTATCTATCGATGAAGCTCATCATACGTTCGTTGTATCGCTGCCCCGCGACCGCGTCCGGTGCCAGCGTCCTGTCCAGCTCCGCGAGCTCGGCCGGCGTCAGCCGCAGCTCCACCGCGCCGACGTTCTCCTCCAGGTAGCGCCGCCGCTTGGTCCCGGGAATCGGCACGACATCGTCCCCCTTGGAGAGAAGCCAGGCCAGCGCCACCTGACCCGCGGTTGCGCCCCTACGTCCCGCGATCTCGTGGACCACGGCGGCGGCCCGTGCGTTCGCATCGTAATTCGCGCCCTGGAACCGGGGATCGCCGCGGCGGTAATCGCCTTCCGGATAGTCCTCGGCGCGCTTCGCGGTGCCGGTGAGAAAGCCGCGACCCAGAGGACTGAAGGGGACCAGGCCGATGCCCAGCTCGCGGAGCACGGGAATGATGTCGATCTCCAGGTTGCGCTCCCACAGTGAGTACTCGCTCTGCAGTGCCGAGATCGGATGCACCGCGTCGGCCCGGCGTATCGTCGCTTCACCCGCCTCGCTCAAACCGAGGAACCGCACCTTCCCCGCACGAACGAGATCGGCCATCGCCCCGACGACGTCCTCGATCGGCACGGCCGGATCCACCCGGTGCTGATACAGCAGGTCGATGCGATCGGTGCGAAGCCGGCGGAGTGAGGCGTCCACCACCTCTCGGATGTGCTCGGGTCGGCTGTCGGTGCCGAGTATCTGGCGGCCCTCGAAGCGGAACCCGAACTTCGTGGCGAGGACGACCTGGTCTCGTCGGCCCCGGAGCGTCCGGCCCAACAGCTCTTCATTGGTGAAGGGCCCGTATGCCTCGGCGGTATCGAACAGGGTGATGCCGAGCTCGATGGCCCGGTGCAGCGTCGCGACGGATTCCTGCTCGTCCGGCTCTCCGTACGACTGACTCATCCCCATGCAGCCGAGTCCGAGGGCCGAGACCTCGAGCCCCTGGCGGCCGAGCGCGCGGGTTGAAAGCATGCGACATCCTTTCGCTAATCGCTGAACCCGTGCCGCCTCGCCTCGGTTCCGAAGCGCGGAAGACCCGGCCGTGAGCATCTCCCGCGATCTCGCGATCGCGGTGGAGGCGTTCGACACGGCCGTGGAGGAGCTCTACTTCCAAGCCGAAAGCCTGGAGTCTGGGCACGGGGTACTCGAGATCGAGCGCCGCGCCTATCAGGAGCTGTTCGAGGGGGGCCGGACGGATACCTAGTGACCGATCCCGATGGGATCATCCTCCGCGCGAACCAACGATCCGGCGTGGGACCCGCTCGGCGAGTGGATCGGGCGGGCCGTGCCGGCCACCGGCCAGGCGTTCCCGGTGGCGCTGACCGCCACCGTCGTGCGGCACGCCGACGGCACCCTCTACCGGGTGCGCTGGTCAGTGCGCGATATCAGCCTGCGTCCCGGGCTCGACTGACGCCGCCGGCGCGCGTCGCTTGGGCCGCCCGCCGTTGAGTTGCGTCATTGACCGCCCTCCCGCCATGCCCGCACCGTTCGCTTCGCTCTTCAAATACGCGTTCGGGTCGTGCATCAGGCTCCCGCTCGGCAGGTGCTGATAGAGAGCGCCCAGGTCGCGCTTGATCCGTGCCTGGTAGAAAGCGGGAAGCTCTGACACCTCCCCCTCGAGGAACCACCGCACCGTCGGGTCGCTGTCCAGCAGCCGCCGGATAGTCGCGTGATACTTGATCCGTCCCCACCCCTCCGACGACATCGCTCGCACCACGTTCATCCACCGCGGGATCATCCCCGGTGTAGCGCCCAGGCGGCGCCGGATCGCCCGCCAGGAGAACGAGTAGCTGGTGAGATCCACCAGGTGATCATAGAACTCGGGCCACCCGTAGTTCGCCGGCCGCACGTTCATCGAGTGGTTGTTGTTGAGAAAGGTGAACGGGAACGGGAGCACCCGGCCGACGCGTTGGTACTCGAGGTTCATAGGCGCGGCCCGGCCGAACGCCGACAGGAGCGAGTAAGCCGGGAACGCTCCCGGCGCGAGATCGAGAAACCGTTTGGTGAGCTCGAATGGCTCCGGCCCTTCGTCGCTGTCGAGCCCCAGCACAAAGTTGGTCTGCACGTAGGGCACGTAGCGCAGGATGAGATTCACGTGCTCCGCGACCTGGACCACCTTCTCCATCCCCGTGTGTCGTGTCTTCGACTTGTTGCCCAGCGCAAACCAGGACTCGATGCCCGGGAGCAGCGCCTGGAAGCCGTTGCGGGCCATCCGCTGGAGATGCGGCTCCGAGAGGAGTGACAGACTGCTTTCGGCGATGTGCCGCATGCGTCCTGGCGGGACCGCTGCCTCGATGGCGTCCATGTAGTCGTCGAACCGGACGCCGAAGTTGGGATCGTGCCACGCGACGATCGGTTTCGGCTCCCTCGAGAGGAGAAACCGGAGGTCCTCGGACAGCGCGTCGAAGCCGAGCGGCTGGTAATCCACCGTCGAGTCGATGCAGAAGCTGCAGGTGTACGGGCAGCCGAGGCTCCCGATCATCGGCACGAAGCGAATCGTCGGCGCCTTGGCGAGCGTCGCCTCCACGAACTTCCAGCGCGCCGCCAGGCTCGGCAGCTCGGCCGGCTGGCGCGCAGCCGCGACGCTCCGTCCCATCGGCCGGTGCGGCGCGCATTCGTGCAGCACGTCATCCACCACGGCGCGGTCGGTAAACCCCAGCACGTAGTCGAAGTACTGCTGTGCGTCTTCGGGATAGCACCGCGCGTGGGGCCCGCCCAGCGCGGTGATGGCGCCGCGCTGCCGGAACAGATTACTCAACGCATATGCGAGCTGTGCGGCCTCGGTGAAGGCGCCAATGAAGAGGATGTCGAGGTCGAGGGGCAGTTCGGCGAGCAGGTTCTCGGTACCGGTGTAGCAGACGTAGCGGACCTCGTGCCCCGCTTCCTCGCACCAGACCGCCAGCACCTGGGGCATAATGCTGGCGAGGTTCGGATTCATGATCCGGCCGTACAGGCTGGGGCGGGAGTTCTTGGTGACGAGGTCGAGGATGCCGATCCTGCGGCGGCGGGTGCGCGGCGTGGTCGGGCGGCGCAAGCCGGGGAGTTGCGAGACCATCGAGGCACCTGCCTGCACAAGGTGGGCACTCGAATCGCTGGGTCCCGGAGGTGGGGCGGAGTAATCGGAGTGGGCACGATCCGCGGCAGCTATGGCCGGACGTGCACCCGGAGGCTATACTGCAGTGCTGCATATCGCAAGGCTATATCCCGTAGCCGAGCGTTCCCGCCCGAAAGGTTTTCTGGTGGTCCGCCTCACAGTACACCAATTGATGGCGCGGCGCGGTGTCTCCGCGTATGCCTTGAGCCGCGGCGCAAACCTGAGTTATCCGAGTGCTTATCGGCTGTCGCGTCCGGGGGGCCGCTTTGGGCGGCTGAACGCCGACACGCTCGACCGGCTGTGCGCGTTCTTCCGGGTCCAGCCCGGCGTGTTGCTGGAATGGTCCCCCTCCAATCGGCCTCGCGGCAACGGCAGGGCGGGTAGCCCGAAGCGACGCGCCTGAGGTTCTGCAGGCCCGAGGCCGCTTGACGCCAGCGCCCACCGCGCAGAGTATCAGCGCGACAGACAACGGGAGGGCATGTGGGCGACTGGCTGTTCGGCTTACCGGTTCTTTGGATGGCGGTGGTGATTCTCGGCGCCACCTACCTCGCCACGGCGGGCATCTATCTCGTCGTCACGAAGCTCGCGACCGGCGACCGCGCCAAGGCGTTCAAGGCGATCTCGCCGGGCGTGCTGCCTCCCCTCTCGGTCATCTTCGCGCTCCTGGTGGGCTTCCTTGCGGCGCAGGTGTGGAACGACGCCGATCGGGCCAGCGCGGCGGTCAACCGGGAGGCGAGTGCGCTCCGAGCCGCTGTGCTCCTCGGCGCCGCGTTTCCGGGCGAGACGGAATCCCGGCTCAGGGATCTGATCCACCGCCACATCGAACAGGCGGTCTCGGACGAATGGCCGGCGATGGCGCGGCGGAGCGCCACGCTGACGATTGTGCCTGCCCCATTGGGTGACGCGCTGAGGCTCGCCCTCACGATCACGCCCCAGGGCGAAAGCCAGGTCGCGGCGCAAGGGGAGCTGATCGGGTCGCTGCAGACCGCGTTCGAGGCCCGCCGGCAACGCGTCATACTCAGCCGCTCGTCGCTCAATTGGGTGAAGTGGACTGCGCTGTGTCTGCAGGCCGCGCTCACCCTGATCGCGATCGCGCTGGTGCACGCCGACAACCGCACGGCCAATCAGATCATCCTCGCGATTTTCGCCGGCGGTATCGGGATCGCGATTCTGTTGATCGCGTCGCATGCTCGGCCGTTCACCGGCGAGGTGTCGGTGAAACCGAGCATACTCCTGCAGGTCATGCCAGAGGCCGGAGCGAAAATGCCCCGGCCCTGACATAAACTGCGGTACAGCCGACGCGATCAGCCCTGGAGAGGCTTGCCGCTCTCCAGCAGCGTCTTGAGATCGCTGAGGATCCACGGCCAGCCGCCGCCACCGCTCGCCAGATCCGTGTTGCCGGCCACGGTCGCTGCGGTCTGAGGCGCTCCCTCGAGCTCATGGGTTACCGTGAGCGCGCTGACGCCGGGTCCCGCCACCTCGATCTCCCAGGTGAGCCGCCGAGCGCCTTCGGCCACCAACGCCGGATCCCAGAGCGCGCGCCAGGTCTGCACCAGCCTCCGGGGCGGATCCGACTCGATCACCTCGCCATCCACGACCACGGCCGGCGCGCCCATCGCACGCATCGGTTCCGGCGCGTGTGCCCGGTACTTACCTCCCGCCCTCAACTCGTACTCGGCCCGTCCGCCGTAGCCGTACCGTTCGGTCCACTCGGGCTTCGTGATCGCATCCCAGATCGCCTGCGGTGTGGCCTTGATGAACACTCGATAGACCTGCGTGGTCACCTTGGCGTCGATCGCGGTTGTCATGCCGTGTCCTCCAATTGGGTCTTGAGGTCCACCAGCGCCGAGACCCGGCGCTCGGTGTACTTGTCGATCCACCGGTTGTGGATCAGCCGGATCGGTACGGGATTGAGGAAATGCAGCTTGGTCCGCCCGGACCGGCGGGTGACGACGAGCGACGCCTCTTCCAACACTCGCAGGTGTTTCATGACGCCGAATCGGGTCATCTCCAGCTCGGACTCGAGCTCCGTCAGGGTGCGGCCGTCGCGCGCGAACAGCCGGTCGAGCAGGAAGCGACGGGTCGGGTCGGCGAGGGCTTTGAACACGCGGTCGTCGTCAGTCACGCTCCAGCATATGTGACCATATGGTCACCTGTCAATGGCCGCCCCACTTGGCCCGCGGGCCGCCGCTATCCTTTTCGGTCTATGCCGGGATCGCGTACCCGCAGCGGTGGGTCCCCGCGCGGCGACCATGAGGTCCTTACGGTCGGCGGGCGAGAAGTTTCCATCTCGAACCCGCGCAAGGTGCTCTTTCCCCAGCCGGGGTACACCAAGCTCGATCTCGCCCGCTACTACATCGCGGTGGCCGAAGGGGCCCTCCGGGGCGCGGGGGGCCGGCCCAACGTCCTGGTGCGGTACCCGAACGGCATCGGCGGAGAGTTCTTCTATCAGAAGCGCGCGCCCACTTCCCGGCCGGCTTGGATAGACGTGGTGTCGCTCAAGTTCCCGTCAGGACGGAGCGCCGATGAAGTGGTGCCGCGCGATCCCGCGGCCCTCGTCTGGCTCGCCAATCTTGCCTGTCTCGAGCTTCACCCACACCCGGTGCGCGCGGACGACCTCGACCATCCCGACGAGTTGAGAGTGGACCTGGATCCGGTCAGGGGCGTCACCTGGCCGCAGGTCCGTGCGGTCGCCAGGGTGGTCGAGGCGACGCTGGCGGAGTTCGATCTGGTTGGCTGGCCCAAGACGTCGGGGTCCCGAGGCATGCACGTCATCGTGAGGATCGCGCGCCGCTGGACCTTCGAGCAGGTCCGCCGCGCCGCGCTGGCCCTCGCGCGTGAAGTCGAGCGCCGTGCGCCAGACCTCGCGACGAGCAAGTGGTGGAAGGAGGAGCGGCACGGCGTCTTCGTCGATTACAACCAGAACGCCAAGGACCGCACCGTTGCCTCCGCGTACTCGGTGCGGCCCACGGACGAGGCCCGGGTCTCGGCACCCCTCACCTGGGACGAGGTCGATAGCGCCGAACCCGGGGACTTCACGCTGGCAACGATGCCGGAGCGCTACGCCGCGCTGGGCGACCGGCACGACGGACTGGACCGGAGCGCCGGATCGCTCGACCGGCTGCTGGATCTGTCGGCGCGGCAGGAGCGGGAGGGACTGGGTGACGCTCCCTGGCCGCCCTACTACAAGAAGCAGCGCGGAGAGCCCGTTCGGGCGGAGCCCTCCAAGCGCCGGACACCGAAACACCCGCTGATCGAGATCGCCCGGGCGGCGCGCCGAGTCGAGGCGCTGGCGGGGCTCGAGCGCTGGAAGGCACGCCACCCCGAGGTGGCGGCCCGCCTCGAGCCCAGCGACGTGCTGGTGGATTCGATGCGAGGCCGCTCGTCGACCTGGACCCGCATTCGCATCAACCTCCAGCACGTGCCGGCCGGGATGAGGCCGGCTCAGGAGCCGCTGGACCCCGACGAAAAGACCTCATCGAGCTCGTAGGGTCGGGTCACCTCGAGCTGGTCGTAGCGGCAATCGGCCGGCTGCCGGTCGTGGCGCCACCGCAGGAAGGTGGCCGCGTGGCGAAACCGGTTGCCCTGGAGGTGATCGTACTTCACCTCACACACCCGCTCCACCCGCAGCGGCTCCCACGACAGGTCCTTCCCCGCGCTCCACCGGCTCTGACCGCCGGGCATACGGTTGAACTCGTGGGCCTGGGCCTCTGCCCATGCGCGCCAGGGATGATTGCGGACCGCGTCGGTGCGGAGTGGCGCGAGCTCTTCGACCAGCTGCCGCCGTGCCGCCATCGTGAACGACGACGTCACGCCCACGTGCTGCAGCATCCCCCGCTCGTCGTAGAGGCCGAGGAGGAGCGACCCCACCGCATCCGTTCCGCTCTTGTGCCAGCGGAAACCTGCCACGGCGCAGTCGGCGGTCCGCACGTGCTTCACCTTGATCATCACGCGCTTGCCGGGCTGATAGGGAAGCTCCACCGGCTTCACGACCACACCGTCGAGACCGGCACCCTCGAACTGGTCCAGCCAGCGTGCGGCGGTAGCGCGGTCGCGGGTCACGGGCGTGAGATAGACCGGCGGGCCGACGCCGGCGAGTAGCCGCTCGAGCCGTGCCCGGCGTTCGTGCTGCGGTGCGGACATGAGGTTGTCGCCGCCGGCCGCCAGTAGGTCGAATCCAACGAACGATGCCGGCGTCTCTTTCGCGAGCTTGGCCACCCGTGACGCCGCCGGATGCAACCGGAGTTGCAGCGCATCGAAGTCGAGCCCGTGCGGCGTGCGGATCACGATCTCGCCGTCGATGACGCACTCGGGAGGCAGCTTGGCCACCAGCGCATCGTGCAGCTCGGGCAGGTAGCGGTCGAGCGGCCGGAGATCGCGGCTTTGGATGAAGACGTCGGACGCGCCGCGAAAGACGATGGCGCGGAATCCGTCCCACTTCGGCTCGAACAGGAAGTCGCCGGTGGCGGGGAGAGTCTCGGCCAGCTTCGCCAGCATCGGCTCGATGGGCGGCGGGATCGGAAACGATTCAGCGCTGGTTCCCACGATGCTCTCCGGTTGCTACGCGGTGTTCTGATACGATAACCCGGGTTCGATGCATCGCGAGCGGGCCGTGGCACTCTGCGGCGCACCCAACTGTGCTGCAGTCGCCTGCACTCAACGCGAAGTTGCGAACGTGACGCGTGATCCACCGCGCCCGAGCACGATCGAGGGCTTGGCGTGGTTTCTGCGGGCCGTTGCTCCGCCCTCCGTTTGAGCCTCACCCAATCTTCGTAGCTGTTCCTGACCGACCCGTCGGATGGAGGGCGTGTACTCACTGCGCCCGGAGGCCGCGACATGCACACAATCTCCCGCTGTACCGCCGGCGTTGCGCTGGCGACGATCGTATCCCTGGTCGCCTGCAGCGACCGATCCTCCACACCTTCCGGACCCGACCTCGCGCCGGCGAGCAACGGGTTTCCCCAGGGGTCACACGACTACCGCGTGAACATCATCGGCGTGCCGAATGACAAGACGGCGGACATGGATAACAACAATGGCCGTCGGATCTTCGTGCAGCTGAACTCGACCAACGAGGTTACCAGCCCGGGAGGCAAGAACAATCAGCTGGCCAAGGGCGGCGGCAACGACCAGAACCACATCTATCTCTGCAATAGTACGAACGGAGAGAATGACGTGAACGACGTCCGTTGCGACCAGTGGCGCGCGACGCACACCGGGTCGTTCGGGGTGATCGACGCCAACGCGACCGACGGCGACGGCGCGATCCTGGCGGTGCCCGACCCATGTGCCGACGCCCTTCCCACCACCCCCTGCACGCCCAGCTACCAGATCTTCGCGCGCGCGCACGGCCCAGGCGGCAGCGCCACGATCACCACCTGCGCCGAAGAGGCTGGCTTCGTCGATCTCACCGACGATGTCTGGTGCGGCAGCAACGGGATCACGCTGACGGCCAAGGGAAATGCGCGGAAGGCGATCGAGATCACCGAGAACCTGCTTCACCTGACGATCACCGTGGACGGAACCACCGATCCCGGTCTCGCCGCCTGTCTCGGCACCAGCACGACCGGGACGCAAACGGTAAACGTCTATCTGTTCGACAATTGTTTCGAGAATTACTTCTGGAACTACGACAACAATGGCCTGAAGCTGCTGGAGGTCCGCTTCTACCACGCCGCCTGAGCGGGGTGGGAGTCCACCATTAACCCACCCGTGCCCTGAGCCGCTCAAGCCGGCCCCGCACCTCCAGCACCTGCGGCTGGAGGTCGGGGTCGGCTTCGGCCCAGAGCTCGACGAAGTGGTTGTACTGCTCGATCGCGCGCGGCGCGTCCCCCTTCGACTCGTACAGCTCGCCCAGCCACCGGTACGTCGGGGCGCGCCAGCGGGAATCCTCG
>DASSUE010000027.1:0-4737 GCA_035707305.1 Gemmatimonadales bacterium | reverse complement strand
GTCGTCGGAGAAGCGGGTCCGCACGCCGCGGCCGCTCTCCGGATGCCACCAGTGCTGCACGTCGCCTTCGACGAACTGCCGGCCGGCCGCCCGGAGAATGTGCTCGCGGGCCAGGGCCGGCTCGGCGTACACGAATGCCATCACGTCCTGCAGCTGGTCGCGGAAGCCATACGCGCCGCTGCTCTGATACAGGGCGGAGCGGGCCCACATCCGGCACGCCAGCGCCTGATACAGGGTCCAGCGGTTCACCATCGCGTCGAAGGTCGGCTCCGGCGTGCGGACGGAGATCGTGGAGAGACGCCGCTCCCAGCCGGCGACGGTGGCCGCCGCGGCCTCCTTGGCGCGCCCGAGATCGCGGTAACGCACGACGGCGGCGCGGGCCTCGTCCTCTCCCGCTGCCGCACCGAGGATGACGACCAGCTCGCGCGCTTCACCTGGCCCGAGCTCGAGTACGCACTGAAGCGCGGCGCAAGGGTCCAGCCCGGCGCCGGTGACTCCGCCTAGCTCTGCGGTGAGCCCGCGCGGGGCGGCCACGGTGCCGTTGCGACCGAGGAATTCACGCCGGTCCGCGGTGAACCCCACCAAAGGCTCGCTCATCGCCGAGAACGCGACGTGCCCGGCGAACTGGGGATCGAAGCGATTCCACGCGAACAGGGCACCGAGCTCGGGATCGAGCGCGGTGTGCACCTGGTGCTGGGTGTGCTCCCGGAGTGCGCCCAGGGTCCACTCCACGAAGCTGGTCACCGCGAGCCGCCGAGTCCGGTCACCGAGATTCGTGATCCGAAGCAAGGAAAGTTTCACCGCCTCGTCCGGGGCGAGCCCGAGCACCAGGTGGGTCGCGATCCCGACCCCGTGATGCTCGAACGACGAGGTGCCGGGGCCGTGCCGCACGGTCCACGATCCGTCGGACACAAGCGGCGCGGGCGTGGCGCTCCACGTCTCGCCGGTCTCCAGGTCCCGCAGGTAGACCACCTCGCTGGCCGGATCACCGACCGGATCGTTGTGCCACGGCGTAAGGCGGAAGAAGTAGCTGCTGTCGGCCCACGCGAAGCCGCCCCCCCGCTCGGTGACGACGAAGCCGCCGACCCGGTTCGCGATGACGTTGGCCCACGGCGCCGGCGGGCAGGTGCGGTCGGTGAGGCGGATCTCATAGTCGCCCCGGGGCGTGAGGGCGCCGAATCCGTTCGGATACCCGCCGTCGTCCGGTCCACGATGGCGAGAGACGCGCGACGGTTTGCCGTGGGCGCCCGGAAGCGCGAGCGGCACCGGAGTGGGCTCGGACCCGAGCGCCCCGACCCGGGCACGCACTCGCTGCAGTGCGCGCACCAGCGTCGGCGTGCGGCCGGAGGGGCGCGGCGGTGCGAGCGGGAGTGCCACCGGCTCGACCTCGGGCCGCACTGATCCGGTCGCCGCCTCGAGGATCCGGCCCAGCGACCGCCCATCGCAATGGATGTGCACCCGGGCCGTGGCGCGGACCATCAGGAGCACCTCGCCGCTGAGGCGATCGCGCTGGCGCACGAACACCCCACCCGGGCGATCAATCACTTCGGCGTCGCGCGACGCCAGCATCGCGGCGTTGATCCGCTCCTGCAGCTCCTGGAAATATCCCGAGGGGTGGGTGTTCAGGACCACGAGGTCCACCATCATGCCGCGCCGGCGCCAGTAATGGTGCGCGGCGAAGAGCTGGCGCAGCGTCGGGAGCCCGTCGGCGCCGTCGATCGTCGCGAAGACGATCGGCCAATCTCCCGAGACGCCGATGCTCCAGAGAAGCGGCTGGGAGCCCCGGTTCTGCATCAGCTCCGCCGCGGACGCACGGACCGCCGGATTGGAGTAGAACAGATGGCCGGCCAGCTCCTGGAACACAGCGGCCTCGGAGGGCGTGATGCCGAGCTCGCGAAGCTCCACCTGGGTGGAGGTCCAGGCCAGGTCGAGCGCGCGGCGCGCGCTATAGGAGTCGTGGTAGCGGTCCGCGAGCTCGAACGCGCGCTCCCGAGTGGTCGCCACCAGCGTCGTGAACGCCACCGACGCCGACTGGCCGGGCTCGAGCCGGACCCGGGTGCGGAGCGCGAAGATGGGATCCAGCACGGCGCCGGTGGTTCCCGAGAGCGGGTCGGGTGACTCGAGCGCGGCGGGATCGCGCTTCGCGCGGCCCCGGCCCAGAAAGCGCGCCCGATCGGTTTCGCAGGAGACCGGGCCGATCCGCTCGGCGCCGGTATCCACCACATGGACGCACCAGACCGGACGCTCGCGGGCGGAGCGGGGACGACGGGTGGCCGTGATCGCGGTACACCAGGCGTGATACTCGGTCTCCACGAACAGATTGCCGAACGCCGGATGGGCACGGTCGGCATCGGGCGGCGCGATCACGATCTCACCGTAACTGGTGAGCTGCAGATCGCGCGGCGTGACGCCGTTGTTGGTGAGCGTGACCCGCCTGACCTCGGCGGCATCGGCCGGAACCACCGCGATCTCGGTGCGGGTCTCGATTTCGCCGTCCTCCCGCTGAATGGTGACGCGATCGGTCGCGAGGAACGCGTCATACTCATCCGGTGGGGCACAGGTGGGCTGGTAGGCCGCTGACCACGCCCGTCCGGACGTGAGATCCTGGACATAGCAGAACTGGCCGGTATCGTCGCGGGTGCCGTCCGCACGCCAGCGGGTGACCGCCAAGTCCTCGAAGCGGCTGTACCCGCCGCCGCAATGACTCACCATGATGGTGTAAGGCAACTGACCCAGCAGCGCCACGTGGGGCTGGCGGGTATCGGGGGTCTCGATCTCCCGCACCACGGGGCGGTCGAGGTCGGGGTCGGGCAACGCCTCGTCCGCGGTCGCCACCTGGGGTTCCTGCAGCACCAGACGGCGCGGCACCCGCTCATGGAGCAGGAGCTCCACGGAACGCACCATCGGGTCGGCGTGGAAACGACGCTGCCAGAGCTGAGCGGTCAGCACATTGCTCAGGGCCACCAGACTCATGCCAAGGTGGTGGGCCATGTAGCACTGCACCACCGCGAACCGGAAGCCTGGGGTCGGCCGCGTGTAGTCGATCGCGTCGCGAAAGCCATAGGCCCCCAGCGCGCCGGTGGATTCGAGCAGGCGCAGATTCGCGATGGCGCGTTGCGGGTCTACCAGCGCGGCGAGTGCGGAGGCGTACGGCGCCACGACCAGATCGCGGCCCAGCCCGCGTTTGAGGCCGAGGCTGGGCACCCCGAACGCGCGATACTGATAGGTCTGGTGCCGGTCGCGGATGTTGTACGCGCTTTCACTCACGCCCCAGGGCACGTCGCGCTCAGCGCCATACGCGACGTGGGTGTGGATGGCACTTCGATAGGTCGCGTCGAGCACGGTGAAGGGGAACGAGCGCATGACGAGGCTGGGCATGAGATACTCGAACATGCTGCCGCTCCACGAAACCAGAACGTTCTCGCCCGCCGCGTGGGTAAGCGTTCGTCCCAGCCGGAACCAGTGCTCGACCGGCACTTCGTTCTTGGCGACCGCGATGAAGCTGGCCAGGCGTGCTTCGGACGCGAGGAGGTCGTAGTACGATCCGTCGAGGGCGTGCGCGCCTGATTGGTAGCCGATGGCGAAGAGCGCGCGGGAGTCGTCGTACAAAAACCGGAAATCCATCTCGCGCACGTAGGCATAGGCCCGCTCCGCGAGCGCATCGAGCCGCGCGAGCAATTCGGCCGACGCGGCCGACCGTCCGGCCAGCTCCCGGTACGATTCGGACGTCGTGGTGGGGCGCGCGCCTCGGCCCGGAGCCTCCCGGATATCGATCTGATCGAGGAGCGGCACCAGGCCGTGGATGAGGTCCGCCGCCCACTCGATCCATTCAGTGGCCCGCTGCCGAGCGGGTCCGCTCGCCACAACGGCCTCGACCTGCTGCAGCGCGCGGGCGAGGGCAGGCGCCGTCTGGCTGGCGAGAAGTCGCGGCGCGCCCGCCTCGGCTGCGGTCGCGACGGAGGCAGCCGCGCGACCCAGCTCGGCGCGCGCCGCCTCGAGCGCGTCGGGGTCTAACCCCGGCTCCGGCTCCGGGGCGGTGCCCAGTGCGGCGAGGCGCTCGTCCGCCAGTCCGAGGCCCGCCTGGATCGCCCGCCAGAACCGCGCGTCGAACACCGGCTCGTCCGCGATCCCGTGGAGCGCCTGCCGGAGCGCGATCAGATGCCCGGCAAGATTGCCGCTGTCCACCGTGGAGATGTACGCCGGCTCGAGGACCCGCAGATCGGTGAGATCGTACCAGTTGTAGAAGTGGCCCCGAAAGCGGTGCATCCGCTCCAGCGACTGCATCGCGCGCTCCAGGCGGCCGGCCAGATCGGCCGCCGTGATGAACCCGAGATCGTAGGCGCTCACGGTAGAGAGGAGCTGCAGCCCGACGTTCGTCGGCGAGGTCCGCATCGCGACGACGGGAATCGGATCTTCCTGGAAGTTGTCCGGCGCCAACCATTGGGTTTCCCGGGTGACGAACCGCTCGAAGAACCGCCAGTGCAGGAGCGCGTAGCGGATCGCCGCGGCGCGACTCGGCGCCGGCAACCGGCGTTCGCTAGGCACAGCCGGCGCGCTCAGCGCATGCGCGATCGCGGGTGAAGCGGTCCAGAGCACGACCAGCGGGGCGACCGCAAACGTCAGATTCAACAGCCGCTCATCGGCGCGCGCCTCCGGCACCGCGACCGCGGTGACCGCCGCCAGGACGAGCACTGCGATGGCGACCGCCGGCCACATGGTGCGGAGCGTGGTCCCGTG
>DASSUE010000026.1:0-3069 GCA_035707305.1 Gemmatimonadales bacterium | reverse complement strand
CTCGGCGGGCAAAGATTCGGTGACGGGCCACTGGGAGTTGATGGGGCTCATCACCGAGCGCGCCTTCCCGACATTCCCGAACGGATTTCCCGACGACCTGATCGCGGTGTTCGAGCAGCGTATCGGTCGCAAGATCATCGGCAACGTGGTCGCATCGGGTACGGCCGTGATTGACGAGTTGGGCGGCGAGCATGTGCAGACTGGCGCGCCGATCGTGTACACGTCGGCCGACAGCGTGTTCCAGGTGGCCGCTCACGAGGGAGTGGTCACGCTCGATGAGCTGTACGCGGCCTGCCAGACAGCCCGCGAGCTGCTGCAACCACCGCATGCGGTTTCTCGCGTCATCGCGCGGCCTTTCGTCGGTCGGCCGGGCGAGTGGCAGCGGACCGCACACCGCAAGGATGTCAGCCTCGCGCCGCCGGGGCCGACGCTGCTCGACCACGTCGCTGATGCGCACCTTCCCCGGCTCGGTGTCGGCAAGGTCGACGATCTGTTCGCGGGCCGGAACATCAACAGCATTCATACCCCGACCAACGCCGACGCGTATACGCTCATCGAAGGCGCCTTGCTGTCCATGCGGCGCGGCCTGCTCCTGGCGAACGTGATCGAATTCGACCAGACCTGGGGCCACCGGAACGACGTCAAGGGGTTCTACCGCGGCCTGGAGGAGCTGGACCGGCGCATCCCTTCGTTGCTTGCGGGGGTGCGGGACGATGACCTCGTTATCTTTACGGCCGATCACGGTAACGACCCGACGACGCCATCGACTGATCACTCGCGCGAGATCGTGCCGGTGCTCGTCGTGGGCCCGCGGGTGCGGCCGGTATCGATCGGCCGGCGGGGCAGCTTCGCCGACGTCGGTCAGACGGTCGCGCAGTTCCTCGGCGTCGAGCCCCTGCCGGCCGGCGTTTCATTCCTTGATGAGGTATGGAGTGAGTGATGCACTGCTGCGCGCCGCGGAGGCCGCTCGCCGCCACGCGCACGCGCCCTATTCACACTATCTGGTGGGTGCTGCGGTCGAGTCCGACGACGGAGCCATCTACGCTGGCTGCAACGTGGAGAACGCTTCGTACGGGCTCACCATCTGCGCCGAGCGGGCGGCCGTGTGCGCAGCAGTTGCCGCCGGCGTCCGCCGGATCCGACGCGCGGTGGTCGTGACCGCCTCCGATCCCCCCGGCGCCCCCTGTGGCGCCTGCCGTCAGGTCCTGGCCGAGTTCGGGCTCGATATGGAGGTCACGGCGATCGGGCCGGCCCGTCGGATGCAGTGGCGCCTGCGCGATCTGTTGCCCGACGCGTTTACGTCCGAGGTATTGCAGTGAGCGCTGCCATCCAGTGGGGCGGGGCGATCGCCATCGCGATTGCCCTGGCCGGCTGTCAGGAGCGTCTCACCCAACCAGGTGAATGTCCGGCTCTCTGCCCCGGCGGCACCCCCGAGGTCATCGAAGAGGTGTTGGAGGCGGCGCCGCTACTCGACAGCACATTCACGGGGTACGCCGAGCGCGGATCGGCGCAGGTGCTGCTGGTCTCGAGCGGCGTGCCGACGGCGGCTGATACCAACTTCGCGGTGCTGGTGTTCCAACCGCGGCCGGACTCGACCCGCCTCCGGGATACGCTTCGAAGCTACACGGTGGACTCGATCCGGCTGGGCATCGGGTTGATCGCCCGCGACAGCGCGGTCAAGAATCTCCGCTTCGAGCTCTATCGCCTGCCGGCAACCCTCGACACCACTGCGCTCAGCTATGACGGCATCCGGCCACTGTTCGGGTCGGTGGCGGCCGTCATCCTGGTGCATGATACTGCGACGCGCGGCGCTCAAACCGTGATGCTTCGCGGCGCCGAGGTCGCGCCGTTCGCGCTCGCACTGGAGGACGCCGGTCGCCTTCGCTTGGGAGTTCGCGTAGTGGGGGATAATCCGACCGGTGCCCGCATCGGGCAGCGCACCAGCGCGGTCCCGGCCACGTTCGGGACCTTCATTACGCCGGTCGCGGAGAACACGGTCACCCAGGAGCTGGACCTTGGACTCGAGTTCGATACCTACGTGAGCCGGCTGAATCCGGTACCGGGGCCCGACCTCCTCGCTGCCGGCGGCGTCCCGGCGTCCCGCTCGCTGATCCGCTTTTCGCTGCCGCCCAGAATCCGTGATTCGGCATCGGTAGTCCGTGCCACCCTCGAGCTGGTCACGACCGAGGCAGTGCGTGGGCTGCCGAACGACCCCGGCACGCTCGAGATTCGCACGCTCACGACGGACCTTGGTGCCAAATCACCGACCAACCCGCAGTCCCTGAGCACTCGGTCGCTCCCCGCCGGCACGAGCGGAACCGTATCGGCAGAGGTGGGGCCGCTGGTTCGACTGTGGCAGGGCAGCAGCGGTCGGCCATCGACCCTGATGCTGCAGATGTCCCCGGAAGCCGGCACGTTCACCGAGGCGTCGTTCGGCTCGACCCGCCTCGGCACCCCGGCACGGGTGCGGATCGAGTATATGCGCGCCTTCCCGTTCGAGAGGCCCTGAGTGCTCCGCGCTTTCCTAACACTCGTCGCCGCCTGCGCGGCCGGTACCACGGCTCTTGCGGCGCAGTCCTCGCAGTTCGGCGTCCGGGGCCTGGGCCTGCCTGGGCGGGCGCAATCGGTCCGGGCGATGGGGAGCGCCGGCGCATTTTCGTTTTTCGATGGCGAATCGAGCGTGTCGCCGGCGTCCCTGGTGTTCCTGGGGCGGCTCACGGCCACCTTCACCGCACTGGGCGACTATCGAAGCACCAACACGCCCGCCGGCGAAGCGTCGATCCGCGATCCCAGGTTCCCGCAGTTCCTCGTCGGCGGGCCCATCCGAAGGTTTCCCCTGACGCTCGGACTGAGCTATTCGAACTACACCACCCGCGACTACAGTCTCGCGTTCCCGGCAACGGTGACGCTCCGGGGTCAACCGGTCCAGGTGAACGACACCATCGAGTCCCGCGGCGGCATCAACGACTTCCGTCTGGCGGCAGCGTACCGGATCGGGCAGTGGTGGGCGGTCGGGGCAGCCGCCCATATCATCACCGGCAGCAACCGGGTGGTCGCTCGACGCACGTT
>DASSUE010000025.1:0-2781 GCA_035707305.1 Gemmatimonadales bacterium | reverse complement strand
CGAAGATGACGCGCGGTACCCTCCGTGGCGAGCACCTTGAAGCCCAGCCCGTGAAAGCGCCGCACGATGGGTACGACGCTGTTCTTGTCGTTGTCGTTCACCGTCACGAAGATCGTTCCCGAGAGCGGCAGCGCCCCGTCGGCCGAAATCTGCGCCTTGGCGAACGCCATTCCGAACGAGTCGGCGATGCCCATCACCTCACCGGTCGAACGCATCTCCGGCCCGAGCACCGTGTCCACTCCCGGGAGCTTGGTGAACGGAAAGACCGCCTCCTTCACCGCCACGTACGGGTGCAGCACGTCGTCGTTGAGGCCGAGCTCCTCCAGGGTCTTGCCTGCCATCACCGCCGCCGCCAGGGCCGCGAGCGGCACTCCGGTGGTCTTGGAGACGAAGGGCACCGTCCGCGACCCCCGCGGGTTCACCTCCAGCACGTACACGATGCCGTTGCGAATCGCGTACTGCGCGTTGATCAGCCCCACCACGCCCAATCGCTCCGCGAAGGCTCGAGTGTGCCGCCGCATCTCGTCGACCTGCTGCTCGGTGATCAGATAGGGGGGCAGCACGCACGCGGAGTCGCCCGAGTGGATGCCAGCGTCCTCGATGTGCTGCATGACGCCGCCGATGATGCAGCGGGCGCCGTCGGCGATGGCATCTACGTCGGCCTCGAACGCGTCCTCGAGGAACTGATCGATCAACACCGGATGCTCCGGCGCGACGCGCGCGGCGCGCTCGAAATAGCTCTGGAGGGAAGGGGCATCGTAGACGATTTCCATGGCCCGCCCGCCCAGCACGTAGCTGGGACGTACCAGGACGGGATAGCCCACGCGCTCGGCGACCTGGGCCGCCTCCGCCACCGAGTAGGCTGTCCCGCTGGCCGGCTGGGTCACGCCGAGCTCGCGCGCCAGCGCCTCGAACCGGCCCCGGTCCTCGGCCGCGTCGATCGCCTCGGGCGTCGTGCCGAGAATAGGCACGCCTTCCCGCTCGAGCGCGCGGGCGAGCCGGAGCGGCGTCTGCCCGCCAAGCTGCACCACCACGCCGACCGGCCTCTCCAGCTGCACGATCTCGAGCACATCCTCGAGGGTCAGGGGCTCGAAGTAGAGGGCATCGGAGATGTCGAAGTCGGTCGACACGGTTTCCGGGTTGGAGTTCACCATCACCGTGCGCCATCCCATTTCGCGGAACGCCAGCGTCGCCCGAACGCACATGTAATCGAACTCGACGCCCTGCCCGATCCGGTTCGGCCCGCTCCCGAGAATGACGACCGTCCGATCCCCAACCGCCCCGGACTCGTTCTCTTCGTCGTAGCTCGAGTACAGGTACGGGGTGGCGGACGGAAACTCGCCGGCGCAAGTATCGACCGTCTTGTATGCCGGGCGGATGCCCAGTGCGTGCCGGCGGCGACGGATCTCCGCCTCCGCGACACCGACCAGGTCGCCGAGCTGGCGGTCGGAGAAGCCCATGCGTTTCATGCGTCGAAGCGGCCGACGCTGGTCATCCGGATTGACCGACGGTTGGAGGGGAGGCCCAGCGTCGCCGCCCTGGCCCTCGGACCATTTGGCCTTCCACTCCCCTTCCGCTTCCAACAGCTCCACCAGTTGTCCGACGAACCAGGGATCGATCCCACTCACGGACGCTACGGTCCCGATATCCAGCCCAGCCGTCAGCGCGTGCTTCACCTGGAACACCCGCTCCGGCGTGGGCGTGCGAAGCGCGGCGAGCAACGTCTCGCGTGAGAGATCGACCAAGCGGTCGTCCGCCAGCGTACCGCCGACAACCCAGCCGGGGCGATCGATCTCAAGGCCACGAAGTCCCTTCTGGAACGCCTCCTTGAACGTGCGGCCGATCGCCATCACCTCGCCGACGGCCTTCATCTGCGTGGTGAGTCTTGGATCGGCGGTGGGGAATTTCTCGAACGCGAAGCGCGGGATCTTTACTACGACGTAGTCGAGCACCGGCTCGAACGACGCCGGCGTGGTGCGGGTGATGTCGTTGGGCAGCTCATCGAGGGTGTATCCGACGGCCACCTTGGTGCCGATCCTTGCGATGGGAAATCCGGTGGCCTTCGACGCAAGTGCCGAGGAACGAGACACCCGCGGATTCATTTCGATCACAAGCTGTTCACCGGTGTCGGGGTTCACGGCGAACTGGATGTTGCAGCCGCCGGCGGCCACGCCGACCTCCCGGATCACTGCGATAGCTCCGTCCCGCATCTGCTGGTACTCGCGGTCGGTGAGCGTCATCGCCGGCGCGACGGTGATCGAGTCGCCGGTATGGACACCCATGGGGTCGAAGTTCTCGATCGAGCAGACGATGACGACGTTGTCGGCGCCGTCTCGCATCACCTCGAGCTCGAACTCCTTCCACCCGATGATGCTCCGCTCGACCAGCACCGATCCGACCGGAGACAGCTCGAGCCCCCGCCGGATGAGGTCATCGAATTCGTCGCGGTTGTAGGCGATGCCGCCGCCGGTCCCGCCCAGGGTGAACGATGGGCGACAGATGGCCGGGTATCCGGTCCGCTCGACCGCTTCCCGCGCCTCGTCGACGGTGCGGATGACGCTGCCTTGCGGCGTGGCAAGCCCGATCCGGCGCATTGCCGCCGCGAACTCCGCCCGGTCTTCCGCGATGCGAATGGCCCGTTCGCTGGCCCCGATCAACTCGACGCCGTACTTGGCGAGCGTGCCGTCCCGGTAGAGCGCCATCGCGACGTTGAGTGCGGTCTGGCCGCCCATGGTCGGCAGCAGCGCGTCCGGGCGCTCGCGCTCGATGACGCGCGCCACC
>DASSUE010000024.1:0-7555 GCA_035707305.1 Gemmatimonadales bacterium | reverse complement strand
GTTCGCCGCATCAAGGAATACATCGCGGCGGGGGACACCTTTCAGACAGTGTTGTCGCGCCGGCTCGATCTGCCGGCGCCCGATCCGTTCCTGACCTACCGGTACCTGCGCGCGCTCAATCCCGCGCCGTACCTGTACTGTCTGCACTTTGAAGACATCCACATCGTGGGGAGCTCGCCCGAGATCCTGGTCCGGGTGGAGGACGGCGAGGTCACGCTCCGGCCGATCGCCGGTACCCGGCCCCGCGGCGACACGCCGGAGCTGGATGCGGCGCTGGCAGCGGAGCTCGAGGCCGACCCCAAGGAACGGGCCGAGCACTTGATGCTCGTGGACCTGGGCCGGAACGACGTCGGACGAGTGGCGGAGTTCGGTTCGGTGCATCTCACGGCGTTCATGACGATCGAGCGCTATTCGCACGTCATGCATCTGGTGAGCGAAGTGCGGGGCCGGCTTCGGAGCGGACTCGATGCGGTGGCCGCGCTCGCGGCCTGCTTTCCGGCCGGCACTGTGAGCGGCGCGCCGAAAGTGCGGGCGATGGAGATCATCGACGAGCTCGAGCCGGTGCGTCGGGGCCCGTACGCGGGCGCGGTGGGGTACGTGGGCTGGGGCGCGCAGGTGCTGGACACCGCGATCGCGCTGAGAACCTGCGTCATGCAGGGAGACCGGGCCTGGGTCCAGGCCGGCGCAGGCATCGTGGCCGATTCGGACCCCGCCGCGGAGTTCCGCGAAACCGAAGCCAAGGCCCGGGCCGTGCTGCTCGCGCTCGCCCTGGCCAGCGAACGCCTGACGCCATAACCGGCACGATCGGATAGTTTATCGCATGCCCCTGTATCGTTTGGTCAGCACGTCTGGGAGCCAGACGTTCGACCTTCCGCCCGGCCGGCCGCTGATTCTCGGCCGGGGCGTGGCGACCGACGTCGCGATCTACGAGCCGACCATTTCTCGGCGCCACGCCGAGCTGACCGTCGCGGCCGACGGCGTACACGTGAAGGACCTGGGATCATCCAACGGTACCAGCATCAACGGCCGGCGAATCACGGCAGGTCGGATGGGCCCGAACGACTCGGTCTCATTCGGCAAGCTCACGTTCCAGCTGCAGGCGGTGCCCGCCCCGGGCGACGCCGCCCCGCCGCCGCCACCCACCGGCGCCCCCGCCGGAGGCACCATCGTCCGGCAGCTCAAGCTTCAGGGCGCGGCCGTGACGTCGGATGCGGCGGCCCGGAAGCTCAACCTGCTGCTCAGCGTCGCCCAGAAGCTCTCCGGGGAGCTCGACATCGACCGGCTGCTCGACACCGTGGTCTCGGTGACGTTCGAGGTCATGCAGGTAGACCGGGTGTCGATCCTCCTCAAGAACGACGGCACCGGCGAGCTGGTACCGCGCATTTCCCGCACCCGCGTGGGCGACGCGGAGTTCCAGCACGTGCCTCGCTCGATCGTGCGGAAGGTGGTGGAGGAGCGCCTCGCGGTGCTCACCCAGAACGCGGCCACCGACACGCGGTTCAAGGGCAAGTCCATTCTGCAGCAGAGTGTGCGGAGCGCGATGTGCTCGCCGCTCATGGCCCAGGGAGACGAGGTCATCGGCGTGCTGTACGTGGACAATCTGGCGATGGCCAACTCGTTCGATGACGACGATCTCCAGTTCCTGGTGGCGTTCAGCGGGCTCGCCGCCGTGGCCATCGGGAACAGCCGGTACGCCGATCGGCTCCAGCGCCAGGAGATGGTCCGGGCGAACTTCGAGCGCTATTTCGCGCCCAACGTCGCCGCGGAGATCGCGCGCCATGAGCAGGAAGTCCGGCTGGGCGGCGACCGGCGGCCGATGACAGTCTTGTTCGCCGACATCCGGAACTTCACGGCGATGGCGGAGAAAATGGAGCCCGACGCCATCGCCGCGATGCTCACCGACTATTTCACCGAGATGGTGGAAGTGATCTTCGAGCACGGCGGCACGCTCGACAAGTTCATCGGCGACGCCCTCATGGCACTCTGGGGCGCGCCCGTGGCCCAGCCTGACGACTCGCGGCGGGCCTATCAGGCAGCCGTGGCGATGCAGCAGACCGTGGAGGGACTGAATCAGCGCTGGCGCGCGGCCGGTCGGCCCACGATCGCCGTGGGGATCGGCATCAACTACGGCGAGGTGTTCGTGGGCAACATCGGCAGCCATCGCCGCCTGGAGTACACCGTCATCGGCGACGCCGTCAACGTGGCGCAGCGGCTCTCGGCCGAGGCCGGGCCCGGGGAAATCCTGGTGAGCGAGGATTTTCGCCGCGCGGTCGCGGCGCCCGTCGATGCCGAGCACATGCCCGGCACCGGACTCAAAGGGAGGACACAGACGGTGGAAGTGTTTCGCGTGCGTTGGTGAGCGGGAAGCGGTATCGATAGCCGGCCGTTTCCATCAGCTCCAGCACGAGTCGGACAGGCAATCCCATCACCCCGAAGAAATCGCCTTCGATCCGATCGATCAGGGCCGCGCCGTAGCCCTGAATGCCGTAGGCGCCGGCCTTGTCCATCGGCTCGCCGGTGGCCACGTAGGCCGCGAGCACGTCTCGCTCGGCGGCTCGGAACGTCACCCGGGTGACGTCGGTGGCATGCCGGGTGCCGCCCGGCGCGCGCAGCGCGACGGCGGTGATGACCTCGTGCGTGCGCCCGGCCAGCCGCTCCAGCATCCGGAGCGCGTCGGCGGTGTCGGTCGGCTTCTCCAGGACTTCCCCGTCCACGACGACGGTCGTGTCCGCGGCCAGCACGAGGTCACCCGGCACGGCGCCGGCCTTCTCGCGCGCCAGCCGTTCGACATAGGCGCGCGGCGCTTCGCCGGCAGCCCGCACTTCGGCGATGTGCGGCGGCCGCACCTCGACGGCGATACCCAGCATCTCGAGCAGCTGCCGTCGTCGCGGCGACGACGACGCGAGCACGATCCGCGGCGCGCTCACGCGTCGCGCTCGAGCACCAGCGTTACCGGACCGTCGTTGACCAGCGCCACCTCCATCATCGCGCCGAATTCACCGGTTTCCACCGCGAGCCCGCGCGACCGGAGCGCGCCCACGAAGTGCTCGTACAGGGGAACTGCCACCTCCGGCCGCGCCGCATCGATGAAGGACGGACGACGGCCCTTCACGGCATCGCCGTACAGGGTGAACTGCGAGATCACCAGCAGTGCACCGGACGCCTCGACCAGCCCGATGTTCATCTTGCCGTCCCCGTCGGGGAAGAGCCTCAGCCCGCTGATCTTGTCCGCCATCCAGTCGCACACCGCCGGCGTGTCGGTGTGGGTGAACCCCACCAGCAGGCAGAACCCCCGGCCGATTGACCCGGCGGTGCGACCGTCGATGGTGACCGAGGCAGTCGAAACCCGCTGCAGTACGACGCGCATCGGGTGACAATAATACGGTGATCCCGCCCCGCTTCGGGACCGTTCGGCCTTAGCTTTCCCTCATGACCACCAAGAGTCCGTACCGTACCCGGCTCAACTTCGCGCGGTGCTGCGTCCGTGACGCCGCCGCCGAACGTCGAGAGGCGACCTGCACGCCGGTTCGCCCGGCGCCACACCGGCCCAACCCCGCGGCGTGGACTGACGATCGCGTGTCGATTGCCTGGCTGGGGCACGCCAGCCTGCTGAGCAACTTCCTCGGCAGCTGGTTCCTCACCGACCCCGCGCTCGAAACCCGGATCGGCATCGGTCGCGGTCTCGCCAAGTTCGGCCCTCGGAGGCTGATCGCGCCCGCCCTCACGTCGAGGGAGCTGCCGCCACTCGATGTGCTGCTGTTGTCGCACGCCCACATGGATCACACCGACCTGGGTACGCTGTCGCGTCTTCCCCGCACCGTTCCCGTGGTGGTCCAGCCGGGCAATGGTGACCTGGTCCGGCGGTTTCGCCACGTGACCGAGCTTGGCTGGGGCGAACGGGCCGAGATCGGAGGCATCGAGATCGAGTCGGTCGAGGTTCGCCACTGGGGCGCGCGCATGATCACCGATCGGCACCGGGGGTACGGCGGCTACCTGCTTCGCCGGCGCGACCGGGCCGTCCTCTTCGCCGGCGACACCGCATACACCGACACGCTGACGCCGCTTGGGCGCCGGCACCCGGTAGACCTGGCGGCCCTGCCGATCGGCGCCTACGACCCGTGGATCGCGAACCACGCGTCGCCCGAGCAGGCCTGGCGCATGGCGCAGGCGCTGGGCGCCCGCCACCTTCTGCCGATTCACCACTCCACGTTCCGGCTGAGCCGGGAGCCGCTTGACGAGCCCATTGCCCGCCTGTTGGCTGCTGCGGGCGCGGATGACGGGCGCGTCGCGCTCACCGAAGTGGGCGAAACGTTCGTCCTGCCGGATGATCCGCCCGCACTGGCTGCCGCCGCCTTTCCGCGCGAGACGGTCGTGTGACCGTCCGCCTGACTCCGCCTTGACTCGCCCCGCCGACTCTTCCGGGCGACGCCAAGGTCGGAGGCAACATGCGGATCGCCGTGTTCACCGAGGTCTACTGGCCAATGGTCAGCGGGGTCTCGCTCACGGTTCAGCGTGCGGTCGACGGCCTCCGCGCGCGGGGTCATGCCGTGCGGGTGTATGCGGCGACGTACGAGCTGCCACCGGGCGCCACGGACGGCCCGGCATCTACCGGTGCCAGCGCCGAATCGCGGAGCTGGGATGTCATCCACGATGGGTTGGCCGCCGAGTACGAACGGGCGGCGAGAAGCATCCGGGCGGCCGCATGAACTCGCGGAAACCAGCAACACAACGCCCCCGGTCACCGGGGGCGCTTGTTGACCAAGTGGTGATCGGTGGGGGGACGTTATCGTTTCGTCCGCTACTCCACCGTCACCGACTTGGCCAGATTTCGCGGCTGGTCTACGTTGCATCCCCGCCGCACCGCCACATAGTACGCCAACAGCTGCAGGGGAATGCTGGTCAAGATCGGCGTCAAAACGTCGAGCGTCTCCGGAATTTCGAAGGTTACATCCGCCAGCCGCTCGATCTCTGCATCTCCCTCATTCACCAGCGCAATTACCTTGCCACCCCGCGCTTTTACCTCCTCGATGTTGGACACGATCTTCGGATGCACCGCGTCCCTGGGGGCGATGAAGACCACCGGCATGTTTTCGTCGATCAACGCGATCGGCCCGTGCTTCATCTCCGCCGCGGGATAGCCCTCGGCGTGGATATACGAGATCTCCTTCAGCTTGAGGGCCCCCTCGAGCGCCACGGGGAAGTTGACTCCCCGGCCCAGGTACAGCGCGTTGTGGGTGGTACCGAGGAAACGGTCGGCCAATTTCTCCAGCTCGTCCGCCCGCTGGAGAATCGTGGCCATCTGGTCGGGCAGGCAGCGGAGTGCGTGGATGAACTGGCGGCCCTGGAGGATGCTCAGGTTGCGCAGGCGCGCGACTCGAAGAGAAATCAACGCGAGCGCCGCCACTTGGCTGGTGAAGGCCTTGGTGCTGGCGACTCCGACCTCGGGCCCGGCGTGCAGGTAGATGCCGCCGTCCACCTCTCGCGCGATGGTCGAGCCAACCACGTTGACGACGCCGATGGTCCGGGCCCCGCGATGTTTGGCCTCGCGGATGGCTGCGAGCGTATCCGCCGTCTCACCCGATTGCGACACTCCGATGACCAGCGTGCGCTCGTCCACCAGCGGATTCCGGTAGCGAAACTCGGAGGCGTATTCGACCTCCACCGGGATCCGCGCCATCTCTTCGAGCATGTACTCGCCGATCAGACCGGAATGCCAGGACGTGCCGCACGCCGTGATGACGATCCGGTCAACCTGGGCGAGCTGCTCGTCTGACAAGTTGAGCCCCGACACACGCGAGGTACCTTCGTCGTCCAGCAGGTGCCCGCGCAGGGTGTTCCGAAGGCTTTCCGGCTGCTCGCAGATCTCCTTGAGCATGAAGTGCGGGTAGCCGCCCCGCTCGATGGTGGCGAGATCCCAGTCGATCTGTGAGATCGGCTTGCTGATCCGCGCCATGTCGAGCGTCCGCACCCGATAGCCTTCGCGGCTGAGCACCACCATCTCGCCGTCGTCGAGGTACACGACCGACCGGGTGTACTGGAGCAGCGGCGAGGCGTCCGAGGCGACGAACCACTCGTTCTCTCCCACCCCAACCAGCAGGGGTGATCCCTTACGGGCGGCAACCAGAACGTTGGGCTCGTCGGAGGAGATGAAGGCGAGGCCGTACGCGCCTTCCACGTCGCGGAGGGCGAGGGCAACGGCCTCCTCGAGATTGCCGCGATAGAATTCGCCCACCAGGTGCGCGAGCACCTCGGTGTCGGTCTCGGACCGGAAGGTGTGGCCCCGCTGGACCAGCGCTTTCCGGATGGCGGCAGCGTTCTCGATGATCCCGTTGTGGATCACCGCGATCCGGCCCGACTGGTCGGTGTGCGGATGAGCGTTCGGTGTGGTCGGTGCCCCGTGCGTGGCCCAGCGAGTGTGTCCGATGCCGAGGGTACCGCCGGGCAGGTTGCCGTCGATCTGCTGCTCCAGCGCCGACAGCTTCCCCGCAGCCTTGTGAATTCGGAGGCCATTGCCGTTCACTACGGCGATGCCGGCGGAGTCGTAGCCGCGGTACTCGAGCCGCCGCAACCCTTCGATCAGCAGGCTGGCCGCCGGACGAGGGCCGATATATCCGACAATCCCGCACATTGGGGCGTAATCCTCTCAGGTCATCGGTTCGCGCGCGGCGGAGACCAGTGCCTCCGCATCGGCGGCCGTGGGAGCTTCCGCGATCAGCCGGACGATCGGCTCGGTTCCGGACGGCCGCACGTGCAGCCACCGGTCCCGCCACGCCAACCTGAGCCCATCCCGGTCGTCCGCGCTCGCGTCGGGAAAGCGCCGGCGGAGCCGATCGTACAGCGGGCCCAGCTCCGGCCCGCGCGGCCCCTTCGCCTTGAGAATCACATACCGCGGCGACCCGGCGACGACGCCCGACAGCGATCCCCCAACCTTGGCTAAATAGTGCAAAATCAAGGCCACCCCGAGCGGTGCGTCACGCCCAATGTGGAGCGCGGGGAGGATCACACCGCCGTTGCCTTCACCGCCGATCACGGCGCCTTCATCGCGGATTGCCCGGGCCACATTGGCCTCGCCGACGGGAGCTCGCAGAAAGCGGGCGCCGTGATCACGAGCCGCGTCTTCGACCACGAGGCTGGTGGAGAGATTGACCACAACAACCGGCCTGGCGTCACGGTTCCCGTCGGCCCCCAGTACCGCCCGGACCGCGAGCGCGAGGGTGTAGTCCTCGCCGATCGCGGCGCCGGTTTCGTCCACCAGGGCCAGGCGGTCCACGTCAGGATCCACCGCGAGCCCGAGATCGGCGCGGGTGTCCCGCACCAGCCGGCCCAGATCCTGGAGGTTCTCCGGCACCGGCTCGGGTGGGTGGGGAAAACGGCCGTCAGGCTCCAGATGGATTCCACTCATGCGGACGGCGAGCCGGTCGAGCAGTGGCGGAATCGCCACACCTCCAGCGCCACGCACGCAGTCGAGCGCGACATGAAACCGCCGTGCGCGAATCGCTGCGACGTCGATCACAGGCAGGGCGAGGATGGAGTCGATATGGCGCTCGATCGCGTG
>DASSUE010000023.1:0-4486 GCA_035707305.1 Gemmatimonadales bacterium | reverse complement strand
GCAGCAGATGCTCCAATCGCTGGGGCTGCGCAGTTTCGCCCCGCAGGTGACCAGCTGCCCCGGCTGCGGCCGCACGACCAGTACCTTCTTTCAGCAGATGGCGCTCGATATCCAACAGTATCTCGCGGAGCGGATGCCTGTCTGGCGGTCGGAGCGGCCCGGGGTCGAGGAGCTGCGCGTGGCCGTGATGGGATGCGTGGTGAACGGCCCCGGCGAGTCGAAACACGCTCACCTCGGCATCTCGTTGCCGGGCACGTTCGAGGAACCGGTCGCACCGGTGTACGTGGACGGCCGGCTCCATTCAACCCTTCGAGGCGACAACATCGTGGCGGAGTTCCTGGCCATTCTCGATCACTACGTCGCCACCCGCTACCCTGCTGCTGAGCCGGCCTCCCGCTAACGGCTTGCTTCAAGCAGGACAACTCTGCCGCGAATGCGGCTATTTTCGTCGGATGCGAATTCTCGTTCTCCTCGGCCTGCTCGCCGTGCTCGGGACCACCCCCGGCGCGTTCGCCCAGGCCGGCTACACACCGACAGCCTTTGCCATCGGCGGTCCCGATCGCGGTGACGAGGCGCCCGACTTCGCGTTGCCCTGGGCATCACGAGACACCATCGGCGAGCAGCTCTATACCCTGGGACGTGACCGGGGCAGGGTGGTGGTGCTCGCGTTCTACCCCCGCGACTTCACCCGGAGCGACAGCATTCAGCTCAGCCGGTTCCGGGACGACTTCGGATCGCTGTTCGGGGACAGCACGACCGTGGTCGGGATCAGCACCGATCCGGTCGAGACCCACCGACGATTCGCCACCCGGCTCCAGCTTCCGTTTCGCCTGTTGAGCGATGCGGCGCAGGAGGTGGCGGCGAAGTACGGAAGCAAAGACCAGGACAACCGGAACCGGCGCACGGTGTACGTGATCGGGGGGGACGGCCGGGTGGTCTATCGCGATCTGCGCTTCAGTGCGACCGACGACAAGGCGTACGAGAGGCTGCAGCGCGGGGTCGAGCGCGCCTGGAAGCGCTGACCGACCGACGTGACGTCACTGTGACCGGATGCTGATTTCCGCGTGTCGATAATGTTGGGAACTCGTTCGTATGCATAATTAATTCGAGCGTAACGACACTGTCGAATTGCGAAGGTCTGTTTGAGATTGCACTCAGTAACTCTTTGAACACCCGATAGTTGAGCACTTAGCTTCAAGTGCCTACTCAGCCGACGCCGCCATCGTAGCGCTTCCGTCCGGAGGCTCGGGGATATTCACTTCCCGGGCTTTTCCACATGTGGATTCCTACGCATTCCCAGCCCACTTCGGGGTTCGCGCGCGTCGGTCGCGTGGTCACGTTGGATTCGGGGATCCAGCCGGCGGACGCGGTCTGGTGGGAGGCCGGACGCATCCGGGCGGTGGGTCGAGCGCGTGATCTCGCGGCTCTAGTATCGCCTCAGACACCCTCGTTCGACCTGCCGCATGCCTGGATCACTCCAGGCCTGGTGGACGGTCATACCCATTTCTCAGCGTGGGCGCTCAACCGTCGTCAGGTGCAGTTGGCTGGCGCGCCGGACCGGGAAACGATCATCGAACGGGTGGCCCGTGCGACCCCGGTCCAGGGCTGGATTATCGGCCAGGGGTGGGACGCCAACAGCTGGCGAGACCCGCCTGAGCGGCGGGCACTGGACCGGGTTCAGCCCGGTCCGGTGTTCCTTCATTCGCTCGATCTCCACGCCGCCTGGCTCAATACCGCCGCGCTCGCCGCGGCCGGTATCGACCGCGATACGCCCGATCCGTTCGGCGGGCGGATCGTTCGCGATGCCGCGGGCGAGCCAACCGGACTGCTGCAGGAACGAGCCGTGGAGCTCGCGATTCCCGCGCTTCCCGTTCCGCCTCGCGATCTCCTCCGAGCGGCCCTCCTCGAGGCCCAAGCGGAAGCGCACCGCCTGGGGCTTACCGGCATCCACAACGTGGAGTCCGACGAGGTCTATTCGGCGCTCCGGGCGCTGGACGCGGATGGCTTGCTGCGTCTTCGCGTGTTGTTTCATCCCCCGGTCGCCTCGCTTCACCGGCTGATCGCGGAGCAGGCCCGGACCGGCGAAGGCTCTGCGTGGCTCACGATGGGAGGCGTGAAGCTCTTTCTGGACGGCAGCCTCGGAACCCAAACGGCGTGGATGCTGGACCGGTACGAGGGATCGGCCGATCGCGGGCTGCAGATCTCAACTCTCGAGCAGGCCCGGGAGGCGACCGCGCTCGCCGCCGCCGCAGGCATCGCTTCCGCGGTGCATGCGATCGGCGATGCAGCGGTTCGGCGTGCGCTGGATCTGCTGGCGGAGTTGCCGCGCGCTTCCCTGCCCCATCGCATCGAGCACCTGCAGTGCGTGCACCGGGGGGACCTCGGTCGTGCGGCGGCGGCCGGGGTGGTCGCCTCCATGCAACCGGCACACCTTCTCACCGACATTCCGCTGGTGGATCGGCATTGGGGCGCCCGTGGCTCGGGCGCGTATGCCTTCCGCAGTCTCGCCCAGCGTGGAACCGTGCTCGCGTTCGGCAGCGATGCTCCCGTGGCGTCGCTCGATCCCCGCGAAGGCGTGTACGCTGCCATGGCTCGGCGGGGCCCCGACGGGTCGCCGTCGGCGGGCTGGTACGCTGGCGAGCGGCTCACGTTCGTCGAGGCGCTGAGCGGCTATACCCGCGGCAACGCCGTGGCCGGAGGCGTCGCGGCTCGCCGCGGAGCTGTGACGCCCGGGTTCGATGCCGATCTGGTCGCCTGGGACGTCGATCCGGAGCTCGAGGCCGGAGCGGTGGACGGCTTCCGCAACGCCCGCGTCCGGCTCACGGTGGTGGGTGGTGAGGTCGTGATGCAGTCGTGAAGGGCCGCTATTAGACTGCTGTTTCCTTCTGCAGAGGCCGTGGATTGACGCAGACCGTCGTGCGCCGGACGAAGATCGTTGCAACGCTCGGGCCCGCATGGGACAGCCCCGCACGGATGTGCGCGCTACTGGACGCCGGGGTGAACGTGGTCCGGATCAACGCGTCCCACGGCACTCCGGAGATTCGCACCCGCTGGATCACGCAGCTCAAGGAAGTCATCGCGGAGCGTCGAGCTCAGTCGAGCGCGGCGATTCTCCTCGACCTTCACGGCCCCCGGATCCGGGTGGGACGGCTCCCTGAGCCGCTCCTGCTCGAGACCGGTCAGGAAGTGGTTTTCGCCCCAGAAGGGGCGGCGGGCGACGGCGACATCCCCACGACGTATGCCGCGCTCGCCGACGACGTGCGCGAGGGCAGCACGATTTTGCTGGACGACGGGCTGCTCAACATCGAGGTCGTGGCCGTCGCGGGCCGCCGAGTCCGCGGCCGGGTGCGGTACGGTGGCGAGCTCAAGCCCAACAAGGGCATGAACCTCCCCGGCGTGGAGGTGAGCGCGCCCGCGGTCACTGAGAAGGATCGCGAAGAGGTCGGGCGCGCCGTCGGCCTGGGGGTGGACTACATCGGCGTTTCGTTCGTGCGCAAGCCGGAAGACCTGGAAGAAGTGCGGCGGCTGGTACCCCGTTCGATGCGGCTCATCGCGAAGATCGAGAAGGACACGGCACTCAACAATCTGACCGGTATCCTCAAGGCGGCGGATGCAATCATGGTCGCGCGGGGCGATCTCGGCGTCGAGCTGCCGTTCGAGGAGGTTCCGCTGGCGCAGAAGCGGGTCATCCGGGAGGCGAACCTGCACGGCAAGCCGGTGATCACCGCCACCCAGATGCTGGAGTCGATGATCCACCATCCCCGGCCCACACGCGCCGAGGCGTCCGATGTCGCGAACGCGATCCTCGATGGCACCGACGCGGTCATGCTGTCGGCGGAGACGGCAGTGGGGGATTACCCTCTGGAGGCGGTCCAGGCGATGGCGCGCATCGCGCGCGAACTGGAGAAAAGTCGAAAAGGCCGGAGTCCCGCCTTTGACATGGCCGTCGGGCGGCGGCGGGAGGAGATGGAGCGGCTCCGGCGCGGGGAAGGCAATCAGATCCTCCCGACCCGCACCGAAGACGCCATCGCGGTCGCGGTGTGCGCCGCCGCCGAGCTGATGGCGGCTCCTCTCATTGTCTGCTTCACCAGCAGCGGGTTCACCGCCCGCACGGTAGCGTCCTACCGACCGACCGTGCCGATCTTCGCCGTCACTCCAGAGCCCGAAACCTTCCGCCAGCTCGCGCTGGTCTGGGGCGTGGTCCCGGCCCTGGTGGACCACCTGCCGACGTACGACTCGCTACTCACCATCGCCCGGCACAAGTTGTTGGAGCTCGGTCTGGCCGAGCCCGGCGAGCGGGTCGTGGTGACGGCCGGGGTGCCCTTCGACCAACCCGGGACCACCAACCTCTTGAAGATCGAAGCCGTGTGACGGGCTCGATGCGGCTGATCTTTCTCGGCACGGGAACGTCGTTTGGCGTTCCGCAGATCGGCTGCGGCTGCGACGTCTGCCACTCGTCGGATCCGCGTGACCGGCGGACCCGGGC
>DASSUE010000022.1:0-14431 GCA_035707305.1 Gemmatimonadales bacterium | reverse complement strand
GGCACTCAGGTCGGTGTAGAAATACGGCTCCTGCGCGACGCCCACCGCCCAGTTGAGGCGGCGGGACAGATTGGAGTACGCGGCCAGGAGCTGGGCTTCGGTGATGCGGCCGTTGACGAAGCCGGCGAAGAGCAGGTTGTGATTGCCGAGCATGTCGCTCAGCTGGATGGCGCTGCCGCCGTACAGTCCTTGTCCGAAATTGTCCCGCACGTAGCCGATCGTGGGCCGGGCGATGTAATCCGCCGAGAAGCCCACCTTGTAGGGCTTCATGGTGAACTCGCTCGTGTCGGGCAGCGCAAAGTTCGCCGAGTCGAGCAGGCGCGCGATGCTCACGGGAGCGACGGCCTTGGTGGTGTCGGTGAGACGCCCGAGGTCTGCCGAGGAACGGAAGCCCTGCGGGCCCCGGTAGATGGACCCGCCCTCACCGACTTGAGGCCCTACCGGCGCGGTATCGGCGGCGCCGGCGGCCTCCGCGTTGGCGCGGGCCACGGCCGCGGCACTGTCAGCGGGTGCCGGCGCGTACGGCCCACGCTTCAGGGCCCGCGGATTCTCGAGCGAGTACACATCGTACTTCCCGCTCTCGTAGTACACGAATGCAAGGCGATCGGCGCCCGACGCCCACGACAGCACCGGGGAAAGTGGTGTGATGCCCTGGACCCCGGTGAAGAAGTCGGTGATCTGGTAGACGTTCCGCGTGTCGAAGTCGTACAGGAAGACGTTGCTGACGCCGTTCCGGTCGGAGACGAACGCGATCGACCTGCCGTCGGGCGACCACTGCGGGCTCGCGTTCTTTCCCTGGTCCATGTGGTCCAGCACTTCGACCCCGCCGGTGTCGAGCCGATACAGCGCAATCCGCCAGTTCCCGACCCTCAGCACCCGGAAATCGGTCTCCGGGCCGCGGTCGGTGGTGAAGGCAATGGTTCGCCCGTCGGGCGACCACACCGGGTGGAGATCCGCGTACTTGTCCTCGGTGAGCCGCCTGAGTCCCGTGCCGTCGGCGTTCACGACGAACATGTCGGATAGGCCGCCGTCGTAGCCGGTGAAGACGATCCGCTCGCCGTCCGGACTCCAGGAGGGCGTGGACGCGCCGCTCAGCTTGAGGGGGATCGACCGCACCCGGTCGTTGCGCGCTACGTCGACGATGACGATCTCGTCGCGCGCGCCCTTCTTGGCGACGAAGGCGAGGTATTTCCCGTCGGGCGACCAGGCAGCCTGGGAATTGATGAAACGGTACGTCTCGTAGTTACTGCTGTAGGTCGACTTGAGGATCCGCCGCTTGACCTTGCCGGTGACGCCGTCGGCCAGGTACAGGTCGACGAAGTAGAAATCCTTCTCGCTGAAATACGCGACCTGCGAACCGTCGGGCGACAGGGCGGGAGCGAGGTGGAGCGTGCCGTCGGAGCGGTCTTCGGTCAGCAGCGAGTCCGACATGGCCCGCGCGCGGACCCGGGAGCCGACCTCGGGGAGGTATTGTTTCTGGACCGCGTCACGCCACTGCGCGGAGAGCTGGTTGAGGCTCAGCCCGGTCACCCGCTTCACCGACGTTTCGATGCCGCCCTGGGTCGTGCCCCGCAGGATTTCGCCGATGGCCTCGTCGCCCCAGCGCTCGCCGACGTAGGACCAGATCGCGTGGCCGAACCGATAGGGGAAGAAGCGGGGGTCGTAGGTCAGCTGCTCGATGGTCGGCAAGGAGTCGGTGAGTGCCGCGTCCCGTAGCCACATGGCGGTCTCGGGCGTGGTCGGCCCGAGCGAGAGGTACTCCGCCATGCCCTCCATGAACCAGAGCGGCGGCTGTACCTGGAGGACCCCCTGCAGCGCGGAGCCGCCGCGGCCTTGCGAGAAGACGTCGAGCTGGAACTGGTGCGTCATCTCGTGGGCCAGGACGTGATCGATATCGGCGTACGACCCGGTCAGCGGCATGATGTTGCGCTGCTTGAAGAAGTCGGTGAACCCGCCGGTGCCCTCGCCGACGTCGCCGGTGGTGGTATTGGTCTGCTGGAAGTCGGAGTGGGAGGCGTAGAGGATGATGACCTTCCGCTCGCGGAAGCGATGGCCCAGCACCCGGGACAAGCGAGCGTACGAACGCTCCGCCATCCGGGCGGCATCCATCGCCGCGACTCGCTCCCCCGGATAGAAATGAACGTCGAAATGCTCGGTCTGAATGATCTGCCAGTCGAAGGTGCTGTACTGCACCTTGTTCTGGCCGAAGTACTGCGCCGACACGAGGGTGGGCACGCCCAGCAGCAGGAGCAGCGCGGCACCGCAACGACGAAGCATAGCGTCTCCGCTCAGGAGGACCGGATCAGAAGCTCCGGTGCGTCGCCCCAGAGCCGCTCGAGCTGGTAGAACGAGCGCGTCTCGGGGTGAAACAGGTGAACGACAAAATCGACGAAGTCGAGCAGCACCCACTTGCCACCGGGCAGGCCCTCCACGTGATGCGCGCGGTGTCCGCGCCGTTGCAGCGTCTCCACCACCCGTTCGGCGATTCCGCGGACATGGGCGTCGGACGTGCCCGAGGCTATGACGAAAAAGTCGGTGGCGTTGCTAAGTCCGCGCAGGTCGAGCACCACCGGACGTACGGCTTTCAGGTCGTCGATGGTTTGCAGCGCCAGCCGGAGCGGCTCCGGCGGTGCGGGCTGATTGGGCGCGCCGCTCACGCGGCGTCCTCCACCTGATAGAACACCGCCCAGGCTCCCGGACCGACGTGGGTGCCGAGCACCCCGGTGGCCATGGCGACGATGCAGTCGCGCGGCGCGTACGCGGCCACCAACGCGGTGCGAACCCGCTCGGCCACCTCCGGAGCATCGGCGTGCGCCACGCCGAACCGCACCGCCCTGGGACGCGGCGTGAGCTGCCGCTCCAGCACCGAGAGCATTCGGGGCACGACGTTGTCCCGGCCGCGCACCCGGTCGACCGGAACCACCCGGCCTGACTGGTCGATGGAGAGGATGGGTTTCACGTCGAGCACGCCTGCCAGCCAGGCCTTGCCGCGGGTGACGCGCCCGCCGCGGAGCAGGAAGTCGAAGCGGTCCACAGTGACAAACATACCCGATTGCCGCCGGACCCGGTCCAGCTCCTTCGCGATGTCTCCTCCCTTCCATCCTGACTCCGCCAGCTCCGCCCCGCGTAACGCCAACAGCCCGACCCCGAGCGAGGCGGTTCGGCTGTCGACTACATGCACGCCCGTAAGACCGGCGGCCCGGACCGAGGCCAAGGCGGACTGGACCGTGCCCGACAAGCTGCCACTGAGCAGAACGGCCACCACCTCGTCGGCCTGGGCCCGCGCGTCCCGCAGCACCCGGACGAAGTCCGCGGGCGTGGGCTGCGACGTGGTGGGCAGGTCCTTGGCCGTCCGCAGGCGGCGGTAGAACTCGTCCGGCCGGAGCTCCACCCGGTCACGAAACGTGGCATCCCCAAACATGACCTGGAGCGGCACCATGGCGATGTGATGACGATCCAGCACGCCGTCGGGGAGATCCGCGGAGCTGTCGGTCACCACGACCACAGGGCGCCGCTCCTCATGCGCGAGGCGCCGGTGCTGCACGCGCATGTCGTCGGCCTTGGTGGCTTCGACTCGGCCCCAGCGTGCGGCATAATTGAAGACGGCCTCGGGCGTGTCGGTATGCACATGCAGCTTGAGGATATCCGCCATCACCGCCACCACGACCGAGCCTCCGAACGCGTGCATGGCGGTCCGGACCTCGTTGGCGGGGGGGAGCTGCTCGCCCCGCACCAACACCTCGGTGCAGAACTGGAAGTCTCGCTCCGCGGCGACTTCGACTAGCGCGGCCGGAGCGGTGTCGGCGGCGATCTGCTCCAGCGGCACTGCCAGGATAGGATCGCCTTCGATGAAGCGAACTACGCCTTCGATCATGCGGACGAAGCCCTTCCCGCCCGCGTCCACCACCCCGGCCTCCCTGAGCGCGGCCATTAACTCCGGCGTGCGAGCCAGTGAGCGCTCGGCGTCGGCCAGCAGTCGGGCCATGAACTGCGCGATGTCCGCGGAATCAGCTGCCGCGAGCTCGGCCGCCGCGGCCGCTTCGCGGGCTACCGTGAGAATGGTGCCCTCGCGGGGATCGTCGAGCGACTCGTAGAGCCGGTCGGCGCCCCGTCGGAGTCCGGCCGCGATGTGTGACATCGATGCCTGCTGGGTGTCGCCCATCGCCTCCGCGAACCCCATGAGAAAGTGCGCCAACATCATTCCGGAGTTGCCGCGGGCGCCGAGGACGGCGGCCCGGGCGGCGGTACGCGCTGTGTCGGGAAGCGGCGCGTCGCCGAGAGCACGGAGCGCATCGGCGACGGCGCGAAGGGTGAGGCTGAAGTTGGTGCCGGTGTCGCCGTCGGGGACCGGAAAGACGTTGATGCGGTTGATCTCGTCGCGCCCGGCGGCGACCCAGTCGGCCGCCGCGAACAGCGACCGGGACAGGCGGGGCCCGTCGACGTATGCGATGCCGACTGTCATCGCGGCGGGGCCGTTACTCCGGCACGACCGTCAGCCGCACGTCGGCATGCACCTCAGGATGAAGTCGGATGGCGACGGTGTGCTGCCCCAGGGTCTTGATGGGGTGTTCGAGCTCGATGCGCCGCCGATCGACCACGTGGCCCTCGCGCTCGAGCGCCGCGGCGATGTCCTGTGCCGTGACCGATCCGAAGAGCTTGCCCTCCTCGCCGGCCTTGCCCTTGAGCGTCAACGCGACCGATCCCAGCCGCGCCGCGGCGGCCTCGGCCTCGGCCTTCTCCGACGCCACCCGGGCAGTCCGGGCTCGCGTTTCGCCCGCGATCCGCTTCTTGTTCCCCTCGGTCGCCTCGTAGGCGAGGCCGCGAGGCAGCAGATAATTGCGAGCGTACCCCGGCTTCACCCGTACCAGCTCGCCAGCCTTGCCGAGCGACTTCACGTCCTCGCGCAGGATCAACTCCATCATCGGACTTACCCTCCCGTTGCCGGCGTGGCCATTCGGCGCCGGAAATCTAGCCATGTATCGGCGAGCCCCAGCAGCGTGAGGCCTCCGACGACGAACGGCAGAAATACGAAAGCGGCGATGGCGGCCGCGGTCGTGGCCGGGGCGCCGACCCGCCCGGCGCCCGACCGCACGATCGCCATGCCTCGCGCCGCGTACAGCGCGATCGCTACCAGCATCACGTTGGCCCCGAGATCGCGCGGCAGGGCGTCGCGCGATAGCACCGTCAGTGCCAGTCCCACGACCGGCAGCCAGATCAGCTGGTCGCTGAACCGAAACCCGGCAAACGGACCCGGTCGCTCGCCGATCGGGTGGCGCGCGATGGCGTGGTGCAGGATCCAGCCGAGGGTGAGGCCCAGGACAGCCTGTACGAAGACCACGGCCGGGACCACCGTCGCCCACCCGCGCGCCAGCTCCGCCGCCTGCCAAAACGGAGCGGCAGTGTCGGCGCCGGCCGCCAGCTCGACCTGCCGCGCGAACGCGGTGAGGGCCTGTCCCATTTCACGACCTACCGCCGCTTCCAGCCGGCTCCATCCCAGTCCGAACGCGGCACACCAGACGACCAGGCCGGCGAATGCGGCGCTGGTCGCAGCCAGCGCGCGGGGAAAGATCGGCCCCGGTCGGGCGAGCGACAGCGCGAGAAAGCCGCCGGTGGCGAGCACTCCCAGTGCGCGCAGCGCCTGCGCGGCGACCGCCCCCGGCTGCCAGAGCCAGATGGCGAGCCAGGCCGCCGACACTCCGAGCCAGAGTGACTCGCGGAGAGTCGACGGCCTGGAGAGCAGCAAGAGGCCGGCGAGCGGGCCGAGCAGGAACACTGGTGGTGCGACCAGCAGATACAGCAAGGCCAGCACGGCCGAACCGCTCCGGCGGCCGGCGTCGCTCAGCCGGCCTGACCCTTGATGTAGGGCAGCAGCGCGAGTTGACGGGCGCGTTTGATCGCAGTGCTGAGCTGCCGCTGATGACGCGCGCAGGTGCCGGACAGGCGGCTGGGCAGCATCTTGCCCCGCTCGGTCAGGAACCGCTGCAGCGTGCGCTCATCCTTGTAGTCGACGATGCGGACGCCGGATTCGCAGATGGCGCAGGTCTTCTGTCCGCGCCTCATTCGTCGTCCTCCTCTTCGGTCTTGCCACTGGTGACCGGCACCGGCTGCGCGCCCTCGTTCACGACCAGAAGAAACCGCAGCACACCCTCGTCCAGCTTGATGGCCCGCTCGAACTCCGGGAGCGCGCTGCCCTCGGTCTCGAACTTGGAGACCACGTAGTATCCGGTTTCGTGCTTCCGGATCGGATAGGCGAGCGTGCGCTTGCCCCAGTGATTGACCTGGGGTTGCTCGGTGCCGGGTTGCTGGATGAGGGCATGGAAGCGCGCGAGCCGCTCGTTGATGGCCGATTCTTCGAGCGCGCTATCGAAGATGTAGACTACCTCGTACGGACGAACCATGAGACCGCCTTCCTGTGGACTGGGTGCCCCGGCCCACTCGAGGCCGAGGAGGAGGCTGTGGAAACAACCAGCAAAGATACGCCCTCGCCGGACTCAACGGAAGTCAGCGTCGGAGTTCGAGATGCGCATCCGCTCCATCAGCGCGGCACGCCCCGGACCGAGGGCACCGAGGGCGCGACGGATCCGATGGAGCGCCCGATCACTAGTGCCATCTGGAAGCTGCCGGTCGCCGGCCCGGTGCAGGTCGCCGCCGAGGGCCTGGATGGTGACGCGGTGGCCAACCGCAAGTATCGCGGCGGCGCCGATCAAGCGCTGCTGGCCTATGCGGCGGCGCATTACCCGCGCTGGCGGGACGAATGGGGCACCACGACCCTCGGTCCCGGCGGATTCGGCGAAAACCTCACTGTGGACGGGTGCGACGAAGCATCGGTCTGTTGGGTGACCGGTGGAGTATCGGGCCCGTTCTGCTCGAAGTGACGGCGGCCCGCGAGCCGTGCGCCACCCTCGCGCGCCGCCACGGCGTCGCCGACCTGATTAACCGGGTGAGGCGCACCGGGCGGGGCGGCTGGTATGTCAGAGTTCTGAAGGAGGGCACCGTCGCGGCGGGGATGGTAATCGAGCGGGCGGATCGTCCGTATCCCGAGTGGAGCGTGCGGCGCGCGCTGGGCGTGATGGTGCGCGGGACGGCGGACGAGCGGCGCGAGTTGCTCAGGTGTGGGGCGATCGCCTCCCGCTGGCGCGAGCGACTGAAACGGACGAGCGCGGTCACCCCGTGAATCGGAATAGCATCACGTCGCCGTCGCGAACCACGTAGTCCTTGCCCTCCGCCCGCGCCAAACCCTGTTCGCGCGCGCCCTTCCAGCCGCCGGCCCGCACGAAATCGTCGTACCCGACCGTTTCGGCCCGGATGAATCCCTTCTCGAAATCCGAATGGATGACCCCGGCGGCTGCGGGCGCCCTGTCGCCGCGATGGATGGTCCAGGCCCGAACCTCCTTCTCCCCGGCAGTGAAATAGCTCTGCAGTCCCAACAGGTGATAGGCGGCGTGGGCCAGCCGGTCGAGTCCCGATTCGGCGAGGCCAAGCGAATGCAGGAACTCGGCTCGATCGTGGGGAGCAAGCTCCGCGAGCTCGGCCTCGACCTTCGCGGAAAAGATCACGATCTCCGCCGGCTCCTCGTCGCCCGCCAATGCGTCACGCAGTGCGTCCACATACGCGTTGCCCGACGCCACGTGGGGTTCTGCCACATTGGCTGCATAGAGGACACGCTTGGCCGTGAGCAGGCTGAGCGACTGCCAGGCGGCGCGTTCCTCGTCGGTCGGGCTTACCGCCCGCGCGGGCTTTCCTTCCGCCAGCGCGGCGCGAACCCGCTCCAGCAGCCGCTGCTCCACCCGGGCCTGCGGATCTCCTGATTTCGCCGTTCGGGCCGTCCGGTCCAGCCGTTTCTCGACCGAAGCGAGATCGGCCAGGCCGAGCTCGATGTTGACCACCTCGCGGTCGCGCACCGGATCGGTCGATCCCATCACGTGTTGGATGTCCGGGTCGTCGAACGCCCGGATGACGTGCACCACCGCATCTACCTCGCGGATGTTGGCGAGGAACTGGTTGCCGAGGCCCTCGCCCTGGCTGGCGCCTTTGACCAGCCCGGCGATGTCGAGGAACTCGACCGTCGCGGCAACGGTGCGCTCGGGCGCCACCAGCTCGGCAAGCCGATCCAGCCTGGGATCCGGCACCGTCACGACGCCGGTGTTCGGCTCGATGGTCGCGAAGGGATAGTTGGCGACGAGCGCGCCGGCGCTCGTGAGCGCGTTGAAGAGCGTCGACTTGCCGACGTTCGGCAGGCCGACAATCCCGAGGCGGAGCATGGATTACCGGTTGTGCCTGGTCATGGCGAGCTCGATCCCGTCGGCGATCCAGGTCTCGACCGCTTCCGCCATCGGGTCCAGGAGGTCAACGACCGCCTTCCGCTCCTCGGGGAGGAAATCCGCGAGCACATAGTCCGCGAGGTCGTCGAACTCGAGGGGCCTGGGTCCGACGCCGATCCTGAGGCGCGCATAGTCCTGCCGCTGCAGCGCCCCCTCGATACTCTTGAGCCCGTTGTGTCCGCCGGCCGAGCCTGCGCCGCGGAGGCGGAACCGTCCGACCGGCAGGGCGACCTCGTCCACGAGAATGAGGAGATGCTGGGCGGGATCGAATTCCGGGGTGGCTCGGAGCGGCGCCAGGGCGGCGCCGCTGCGGTTCATATACGTAGAGGGCTTGAGCAGCCTGACCTCGGTCCCGGCCACCGTGCCGCCGGTTTCCCGCGCGCGCTCGACCCGCGTGAACGGCGGGAACGACCACCGCCGCGCCAGATGGTCCGCCAGCAGAAACCCGGCGTTGTGCCGGGTCTCCGCGTACTCGGAGCCGGGGTTGCCCAGCCCCACGATGGCGCGCAGCAGAGGCTTACTCTTCGGCCTCGCCCTCGTCTTCGGGCTTCGGCTTGCGAATGAGTTCCGGCTCTGCCGGCGCTGCCGGTTCCTCGGTGACGGGCGCGGGCGCCTCTTCGGTCCGGGGCGCCACGACCGAGCAGATGGCCAGCTCGGGTGCGTTGATAATCCGGCCCTTCGGCACCGACGCATCGCGCACAAACAGCGCCTGGCCGATGCCCAGATTCGTCACATCCAGCTCGACGTGCGGCGGAATGTCGCCCGGAAGGACCTCGATCTCGAGCGTGTAGAGGACCTGGTCCAGCACGCCGCCGAAGTTGCGCACGCCGTCGGGCGTGCCGACGAGATGCACCGGGATGTCCACCGTGACCGTTTCGTCGGCGCGAACTTCGTACAAATCGACGTGCAGGATGTCGCTCGACTTGAGCGGATCCCGCTGGATCTCCCGGATCAGTGCCTTCACCGGCGGCCGGCCCTCGACGGCCACGTCCACGACGGTGGTGGCTGCACTGATGCCCAGCAGGGTGCGCTGCAGCGCGGCGGTGTCGAGCGTGACGGCCTCCGGCGGGCGGTCGTGCCCGTAGATCACGCCGGGGACCTTGCCGTCCCGCCGCAATGTGCGCGCCGCGCCCTTGCCGGTGCGGCTTCGCAACGCCGCGGAGATGGTAGCCTGCTGTGCCATGTGATCCTCTTTGCTGTCAGTCGAACAACGAGCTAACGCTCTGGTCGCTGTGGGTGTAGCCGATGGCCTTGGCCAAGAGTCCCGCGATCGAGAGCACTCGCAAGCGGTCGAACCGCCTCTCGGCCGGCAGGCCGATGGTATTGGTGACCGCGACTTCCTTCACCGGCGAGCCCGCCAGCCGCTCCACCGCCGGCCCCGAGAGCAGGGCATGGGTGGCGCAGCAGAAGATGTCGTTGGCGCCGAGTCGGTTCAGCGCGTACACCGCCTCGGTCATCGTGCCGGCGGTGTCGATCATGTCATCGACCACAAGGCAGTCCCGCCCCGTCACCTCGCCGACGACGTTCACGACCTCGGCGATGTTGGCCGAGGGCCGGCGCTTGTCGATGATGGCGATCGACGCGTTCAGCCGCTTGGCGAACCCGCGCGCCATCTTGGCGGAGCCCACGTCGGGCGCCACGACCACCGGGTCCTTGAGCGCCTTCTGCCGATAGTGGCTCACGAACACGGGCGCGGCGTACAGGTGGTCCACGGGCAGGTCGAAAAATCCCTGCAGCTGGTGCTGGTGAAAGTCCATCGCCAGGACCCGGTCGGCGCCCGCCCCGGAAACCATGTTGGCCATCAGCTTAGCGCTGATCGCGACCCGCGGCTGGTCTTTGCGATCCTGACGGGCGTATCCGAAGTAGGGGATAACGGCCGTGATCCGCGCCGCACTCGCGCGCCGCGCCGCATCCATGAGGAGCAGCAGCTCCATCATGTTCTCGGCCGGCGGGTTGGTGGGCTGGATGATGAAGACGTCCCGCCCGCGCACGTTTTCATCGATCTTGACGAAGATCTCGCCGTCAGCGAACCGCCGGATGGTGATCTGGCAGAGCGGCTGGCCCAGATGCGCGGCAACCTCCTCGGCGAGGGCCCGGTTCGCGGTGCCGCTCATGAGGAGCATCTTGCTCTGGGCCTGCGAAATATCCGTCATAACCGAGCCTCAAAAGTTACCTGCCGCACGGGGATTGCGTCAACGGGACGAATCCACATACGGGTCCACACGCCGTCCACACCGGCATCGGTTCCGGGGCACGGGCGGAAATGACGGCGGCAGCCGCAGTTGGGGGCGGCTCCGCACATTTCCACTGTGGATGGTTTCCGGCTGGTCGGGTAAAACTCGTCAGTACATCCCGGGCCACTCCGCGCCGCAGGCACAGCGATGGGGCCCGGTGTGGTTTCCATCCCGGTAGCAGACGCAGGATGATCGCGCCGGATCGGGATGGGCGAGGCAGACGCGTTCCTCGCCGGATTGGGTCAAGGTGCGTTCGAGGTTGCGGGCGATTTCACGGAGCAAGGAAGCATGGGTTGGTGATCGAGTCGTTACATGCATCGTCGCGCAGTCTCCGGGCCCGCGATCTGAGATGGCGGGCAAGACGGACCGGGAACGCGGGGGCAGTCCCTTGTTTTTCAGGGGCCCGGCGAGGAAGGCGCTATGCTACGGTTTTTGTTTCCACACCGCCAGTCCCTCTTTTTCCACTCCGGTAATCCACGAATGCGGAGAGATTCGCGAACTGTTGAGCGCGGGACGGCTTAAGCGATCGAAGGGAAAAATTCGGGGGAAGGAAGTTGGCCCTGGTGGATTCGAACCACCATTAACGGATCCAAAGTCCGCTGTCCTGCCGTTGGACGAAGGGCCAGCGCTGCGATGAAGAGTAAGCGAACCTGAGTAAACCGTCATCGGACAAGTGAGCGAGCCACTCGTCGCTCACACCGCGGACGTGGGGCCGAGGGGCGGGCCTGCCATAGTCTCGACCAGTCGCAGCGCGCCGAATTTGCGGCCGAGCTGCGTCGCGGCGTCGTCGCGGTCGCGGACGGAGCGGTACGCCGCGAACAGCGTCGACCCCGACCCACTCATCCGGCAGAGCGACGGCCGAGTGCCCGCGAGAGCCTCGAACGCCTGGCGCACTTCGCTGAGGCGTCCGAACACGACCGACTCGAAGTCGTTACCCGACAGCCGCGCGAGGTCGCCCCAACTTCCGAGTGCCTCGAGGTCCAGGGCGACTGCGCCGCGCCCGCCGGCGCTCGCGCGCGCCTCGTCGATCCATCCATACGCATCGGCCGTCCCCACGCGGGCGGCGGGGGTAAGCAGGATCGCCGCGGACTTCGGCAACGGGGGCAGGCGGAGCAGACGCTCGCCGTGTCCCCACGCCAACGCGTACGGGCCGCCGCTCAGAAAGAACGGGACGTCACTGCCCAAGCGGGCGGCAAATTGCAGCAGCTCATGCCGCGGCACGGCGTCGCCGGCGAGTCGGTTCACCGCAAGCAGCGCCGCGGCCGCGTCGCTCGATCCGCCACCCAGTCCGGCGCGGGTGGGGATTCGTTTGTCGAGAACGAGGTGGACGCCGAAGCGGTGTCCCGTGGCTTCCAGCACCGCCGTTGCGCCGCGCACCGTCAGGTTGTTCTCCGTGGGCCCGGTGTCCTCTCCGGTGACTTCCAGTGAGACCCCCCGCTCGTCCCGGCGATGGACGACGAGCGCGTCGGCCAGGTCGAGCAGGCAGAACACGGTCTCGATGCCGTGGAAGCCGTCCGGCTCACGGGCCAGCACGCGCAGGAGCAGATTCACTTTCGCATGGGCGGCAATCGACACGCCGACTGGTTGAGTCATTCGGCTCGCGCCCGTCGGAGACCGCCCAGGCCGAAGCCGGTCTTGACGGTGGACCAGAGACCCAGAACCACGATCGGAATGAACGTGGTGACGTGGTAGGCCAGGGCGTACGAGAAGCTCTGGTCCTGAGAGATGCCGTACAGCGCGAGGCCCGCCACGATGGCCGCCTCGAAGGGACCGATGTACCCTGGCGTGGACGGCACCGACACCCCGAACACCACGAGTCCCTGCACGAGTAGCGCGCCGGCGAAGCCCACCGGGATGTCGAAGGCGGCGAAAAAGACCCACAACGACGCCGCATTCACGATCCAGTGAACCAGCGACCACACGACGACTGGTGCAAGGCGGCGCGGGGAGTCGAGCGCGGCGAGCCCCTGCCGGATCCCCTCGATCAGCGCGACCAGCCGATCGGCGAGGCGCGGCGACGGCACCACCCGCCGTACAACCGCCTCGGCCGCGAGCGGCCGAGCCACAACCAGCGCGCCGGCTACCAGGGCCACCGCGCTGGCCCCGGCGGCGATCGCGGCGATCCGGGTGACGGGGACGCCACCGATGACGACGTCGGCGCCGAGCCCGGGGCTCGCCAGCGCGATCGTGAGCAGCAGAACCACAGTGAGCGCGTCGAAGATTCGCTCCACGGCGATCGACGCCAGCGCGGTCGTGAACCGGATACCGGCCAGGCGTGCCACTGCAAACGGCCGGATGATCTCGCCGGCCCGAAGCGGCAGCATGTTGTTGGCCATGAACCCCATCGCCGTGGCGTGCCAGAGGGCCCCCATCGGCAGTGGCTCACCGTTGGGCCGGCGAAGGAGGTAGCGCCACCGCACCGTGCGCAGCAGAAAGGTGACCGTTGCCAGGAAGACTCCGACCAGCAGGGGCAGCGGCCGGGCCGAGGTGAGGTGACGCTGAACCTCGGCAAGATCGACCTGCCGCACGATCAAGGCGATGAGACCGACCGAGATCGCAAGGCCGACCAACGAGGTCCAGAGTCTCGACCGGCTCCGGCCCGGATTACTTGTCGTCGCCAAGCGCGAGCGGTACCAGGTCGAGCAGCTCCTGCACCAGCGGTCGAACCGTGTCCATCTCCCCGCTCGCGAGCTGGCTGCCGATCAGGGCGCGCAGCTCAGCGGCGCGCTCCAGGGCAGCGCGGCCGCTGTAGCAGAGGCGGTGGATCGAGACCACCTCCTCTTGCTCGACGGGAGTGGCGGCCGGCGTGGACGGGGCCGACGGCGTTGCCAACGCAGCCAACGATGGCTCGGCTGCGCTCTGCTCACGAACCAGCCGCTGGTATCCGGAGATCCCTGCCTCGAGCGGCGAACGCGGCGGTCCGGCGTCGACCGCTTCCAGCGACTCGATCGGCACGATCTGGGGGACGCTGGCCGCGATTTCGGCGGCGGGCGGAGCAGTCTTCGCGGCGGCGGGCGGGCTGGGCGGCGGAGGGGCCGGGGCGGCCTCTGGCGGGCTCGACGGAGCCGGCGCGGGCTCACTCCGGAGCAGGTCGACCCGGTGGGCCACGTCGAGGATCCGGCGCGAGAGATACATCCGATCGGGCGAGGCGCCGCCAGTGCGGAGCATCTCGCCTGCGTCGCGCAGCACGGCCGCGAACTCATTCCGACGGCTTCGGACCGTGCCCGCCGCGACCGCCTCGCGCGACGCGCGCGCCAGCACCGCGTGCGCGGCGCCGATCGGGTCGGTGTGAGGTGCGCCGGCCGCGCGAAGCGTACCGATGAGACGATAGAGCCGAAGATCCAGCTCGGTTTCGGAACGCGCCTGTTCGAGCAACCCGGCCGTCTGGCCCAGATGCTCGCCCAGGCTCACCAGCTCGAGCGACCCGGGCGGCGACGGAGGGGCGAAGCGGGGTCCAGTGGTGGAGCGCTCCATCGGTGTGGGGTCGCCGGTCAGGTAGAGCGATTCGATCGGTACGACGTCACGCTCCACCGCGAACGCTTCCAGTAGCCGTTCCGTGAACCCGCGCGGCTCTTCGGCATCGGCGTCCGGGACGCCGCGATCGGCGATGTCGCGTGCCACGCGCGAGAGCGCAGCGGCCCCCGCCTCGAGCACCTGATCCACGCCCGGCGGGGGAGCGTGCACTCGCGTCAAGTCGCCTACGGCGAGCTCGATGCCGTCCAGGATCTCGGGCAACGGAGGAAAATCGGGCAGCTCCGCGAGGCCCTGCAGGGACTGCATCCGCCGGAGCACCATGTAGAGCGGCTCCCGATCGCCGGGCTCGGCGCGAAAGGCGCGCGCCGCCCGGTCGAGGGCGCTCGCGATCAACGCGCCCTC
>DASSUE010000021.1:0-4122 GCA_035707305.1 Gemmatimonadales bacterium | reverse complement strand
CTCATCGGGAGCAGCAGGTGCCGGCGGCCCCGCGAGTTGTTCGGTTCGCCATCGCTGCCTGCGGCGAGCAGGCGGCTGAGGCTTCGGCGGAGGGTGAGCCGGTGCTCGGGCGGGAATGCCATGAGCGAATTGAGCGACTCGGCGCGGCAGGCCTCGATCAACGGCTCGGTTCGGCCCGCTTCCGCTTCCCGCAACATCCCGGCCTCCACCCCCCGCGCGAGATCGAGCACCTCGTCCCCGATGGCGATGCCGAGCCGAGGCCGCTCTTGGGTACCGCGGGGCCGAAATCGGCCGAACGGAAGGTTTTGAATCGGGAAGTCGGGGTGACCGTTCGCCGAGGTAACCCAGCTTCGCCGAGACGGGTTGTGGGTTTCGTCGCTGGTTCGCGTCACAGGAGTCCGAGCGATTGGAGGTCGGCGATAGGCTCGCGGAACGAGCATGAGCCGAACGACGTCGCCACGTCGCGCCGGCTCCGCGCCAGCTCCGCGTTGCTCAGCGATCGGCCGCGCCACTCGACCCCATGATCGGAGAAGCGAAACGCCGCCGGCGACGCCTCGGTAAGGAGGGCGATGACGGCCGCGTCATCCAGCCCCCCCGCAAACCCGGCCGCGAGGAACAGATTCAGAAAGCCATACATCACGGCTCGACCGCTGTCGGGCGCGTACGTGAGCGGATAACCCCCGCATAGCGGATGATGCAATCCGGCCGTCGCCTTGAATGCGACGCGGGCCCGCGCGGCCGCCCGGATGAAGCGGATCAGGTCCCGCGGGGTCGGGAAGGCGTCCGCGGTCACCCCGCCGGTCCGGACTTTGACCCGCGCCCCGCGCTCGCCCACGGCCCGCATCAAGGGCCCCAGCTCGACGTCAAGCGGGAGCTCCACATAGCTCTCCAGCCAGGTTCCGACGATGTCGAGAGCGTCACCGACGGCACGTGGCGACGCGGCCTTGAACTCCACGGCGTCCACGAGTGCCCGGCCGCGATGCGCATCGTTGAAGTGGCGGATCATGCCCAGGTCGGCCGGGAGGTCAGTCCCCACTAGCGCGCTGAGCCGCCATGGCTCGCCACCCCGCGGAAGACAGGGATCCGCCGCGCTGGCGAAGTCCGGCAGCCGCGCCGTCGGCAACACGAACCGTCCCAAGGCCCAGCGATGGGGTCCCGCATAATGCTCGGCGTACTCCGCCACCGCGGGGCCTATCTCGAGCCCCGCGGGAGGGAACAAGCCGGCGTAATCGATGATGCCGTGAAGCAGCGTGCGGAGGGATTCCATCGGCCGCGGCCCTGGCCGCGCTATTCTCCGGGCACCCCGTACCTGCGGAAGGGACCGGTCAACCCGAACGTGATGAACAAGTCGTATTGCCGGAGCGCGCTGGTGCTCCCCGCGCCGGTGCTGGCGTATTGCGCCGTATAGGTGTAACCGTCTACGTCGATTCGTCCCGCTATGTGGCGGCTGATCTTGAACACCAGCGCGAGGCCGGCGGCGCCGGCGGGATCGGTACGGCCGGTGAACTGGGTTGCGGGCGGCGCGGAACCGTTGATGTAGTCTCCGCCCCGGTCCACCAGGCCCCCGCCCGCGCTCAGGATCAACGCCACATTGCCGCTGGGCGAGCTGATCCGGAACATCGGGCGGATGCTTGCGGCAACGATATGCGAGGAGAGATTCTGCTGGCGAAAGCCGCCGATGAACGTCTGCACCGCGCTCTTGCTGTAGTCGACCACTCCCTCGAAGCCGAAGGAGTTGCCGAACCAGACTCCGAGTCGCCCACCGACATCGAACTTGGTGGTCGCCTTGTCCTCCCGGAACAGACCGCTGCCGGGATCGGTGGACTCCAGCAGATTCTTGAGCGGCACGTAGGCGCCGATCCTGGGCGTCAGATAAACCGATTGAGCCGGAAGCGACCCGGCGGCGGTGGCGAGGAGGGCCAGCAGGACCAGCGCTCTCTTCATGGATCGCTCCCCAGAGGTGTGGCGTGCGTGCGTCGCCCCTCGGCGCCGCGACATGACGGCAAGTGCCGCTCGGGTTTGGACTTGAAACTTGGAACTGTTTCGGTGCAAGACCGGATCAGGTGCAAACTTATGCAAGCGATAGGCCGCGGCAAGCTGGGTTGGCAATCCCTCATCTTCGCTTTGGCGGCATGCGGCGGTGGGGCCGCGACGGGATCGGTGCCGCCACCGGCGCAACCGGCGGACGCCGAACGCGTGCCGCCGGCGCCCGCGTCGCCGGGACAACTGCGCGACTGGCTATCGGTGATCGCCAGCGATTCGCTGCAGGGCCGGGGCACCGGAACTCCCGGAGCCGCGAAAGCTGCGCGGCTCATCGCGGAAGCAATGTCCGAGATGGGGCTCCGGCCAGCCGGCGACAGCGGGTTTTTTCAGCGCGTGCCGCTCGTCCGCACCGGGCGGGGGCTGGCGTTGGCCGACTCGCTTGCCGGAGCGGAGCTCCTCGACGTGAACGTGATCGGCACGCTCCCGGGCGCCGATTCCGCGCTGCGCGACCAGGCCGTGATCGTGGGTGCGCACTACGACCATCTCGGGGTGGGCACGCCGGTCGGCGGTGACTCGATCTACAACGGCGCCGACGACGACGGCTCCGGCGTCATTGCCACGCTGGCGATCGCGCGATCACTGGCGTCGGGTCCTCCACCCAAGCGTACCCTGATCTTCTTGCTCACTACCGGCGAAGAACTCGGATTGTTGGGCACCAAGTGGTACGTGGCCCATCCCGTCGTTCCGCTCAGCCGCACCGTGGCCGATCTCCAGATCGAGATGGTCGGTCGCCCCGATCCGCTGGTGGGTGGAATCGGGCTCTCCTGGCTCACCGGGTACGAGAGGAGCACGATGGGGGATATGATCAAGCGGGCCGGCTTGCCGATCGCGCCCGACCCACGTCCGGGCGAGCGCTTCTTCGAGCGCAGCGACAACATCGCCTTTGCCAGGCTCGGCATCCCCGCGCACACGCTTTCGTCCTACGGGATGCACCCCGATTACCACACGCCGGCCGACGATGTCACTCGCATCGAGTTCCGCCACATGGCGCGCGTGGTGGACGCGGCGGCGCGCCTGGTGCGGCTTCTGGCCGACGGCCCCAACCCGGAATGGCATCCGGGAGGGAGGCCGTAGTACTGCTGTTTGTTACCGATTCGTTCGCCCAATCCACTGCTCCGCTTCGCCCGCCCGGTAGCTCTTCATCCGCTGGAGGAGCTGGCGCGGATCGTCGTCGATCAGGATGAGGTCGTGGTGCGCCTGCGCGATGAAGCCCTCCCGCACGGCGTGGTCGAGGAAGGCGTCCAGCGTGTCGTAGTAGCCCGCTACATTCAGGATCCCGCAGGGCTTGCTGTGAAGCCCGAGCTGCGCCCAGGTCACGATCTCGAGAAACTGCTCCAGCGCGCCGAGGCCGCCGGGCAGGGCGACGAAGCCATCCGCCATGTCGGCCATCTGCGACTTTCGCTGGTGCATGGAGCCGACCACGATCAGATCGGGGATATCGGTGGCCGGCGGCTCCTTGTCTCGGAGCGATGACACCGTCACCCCGTAGACATGGCCGCCGTGCTCCAAGGCACCGGCGGCGAGCTCGCCCATGAGCCCCACGCCGGACCCGCCGTAGATCAGATCGAGACCCTCGGCGGCGATGGCTGCGCCCAGGGCATGCGCGGCCTCGGCATACTCGGGGCGGGCGCCGCTGTTGGATCCGCAGAAGACGCATACCCGGCGGAGATCGGGAGATTCTGGCATGCGTGAGTTTAAGCGCGGCGGCAACTGGCGAGAAGAGACAAAACCGGGCGAGAGGAGACGAGAACGAGGTGTTTGCCCGTTCTCGCCTTCTTCTCGCCTAGTTAGACGCCCAACGTATCCAGAATGAACGCGTATTTGAAGGCAATCTCCTGCATCGAGTCGTACCGCCCCGACGCGCCCGCGTGGCCGGCGCCCATGTGGGTCTTGAGCAGCAGCCGGTTGCCGTCGGTCTTGCGCGCCCGAAGCCGCGCCGTCCATTTGGCCGGCTCCCAATAGGCCACCCGCGGGTCGTTGAGGCCCGCCGTCACCAGCATGTGCGGATACGCCTTGGCTTCGATGTTGTCGTACGGCGAATACGACTTGATGTACGCGTAGGCGTCGGGATCGCTCGGA
>DASSUE010000020.1:0-10662 GCA_035707305.1 Gemmatimonadales bacterium | reverse complement strand
TTGCTCGACGTGCTGGCCCGGAACGCCGTTCCCGTATGGCTCATCGTCACCAGTCACGGCCAGCGGCTGCTCGAGGCTGAGTGCGACATCGCTTCGATCGACGACCTCAGAGCCGCGACCGGCGGAGACTGGGCCAGCGTGCGCCACTTTCCCGACGGCGACCGCGGCGCCCTCCCCGCATCCGGGTCACAGCGTACGGGCGGGATGGTCGTGTGTCCCTGTTCCATGGGCACCGTCGCCGCGATCGCGGCGGGCACCAGTCGGTCGCTGGTGGAGCGGGCGGCCGATGTCACGCTCAAGGAGCGTCGCCGTCTGATCCTGGTGCCGCGTGAAACACCGCTCTCCCTGGTTCACCTGCGCAACCTCGTCACCGTCACCGAAGCGGGAGCGGTGGTGGTGCCGGCCGCCCCCGGTTTCTATCATCGCCCCACCGATGTCTCGCAGTTGGTGGACTTCATCGTCCAGCGAGTCCTCGACCTGCTGGAGCTCGATCTGACGATCGCACCCCGATGGGCGGGATGAGGCTCGGAATCATCTCCGACACCCACGGACAGCTCCGGCCCGAGGTGTTCGACGTCTTCGCGGAAGTGGATCACATTCTGCATGGCGGCGACGTCGGACCACTCGAGCTCCTGACCGAGCTCGAGGCCATCGCGCCGGTCACGGCGGTCTACGGGAACACGGATGGCATGGACGTTCGGGCGCGGCTCCCGCAGGTGGCTCGGATCGAGCTCGATGGTTTCCGGATCGTGGTCACCCACGGCGACCAGTTCGGTTCGCCCACGCCGGCCAAACTCAACGCCGCGTTTCCCGACGCGGAGATCCTCGTGTTCGGCCATACCCACCGGCCGCTGCTCACTCTGGTGGATCAGGTCGTAACCGTCATCAACCCCGGCGGCGCGGGCCCGCGCCGGTTCGATCTCCCCGCCTCGGTCGGCATCATGGAGTTGGAGCCCGGGATTCCGCCGCGGGCGCGGCTGCTCGCGCTGGACGACGGATGATCCGCGCGGCCTTCGCCACCATCCACCTCCTGCTGTCGCCCGTGGCCGCGGGCTTTGCGCAGACCGCGCCCGCCCGTCTCGAGACGCTGGACTTCGGGTTCGGATTCTACAGCGATGCCACCCACACGCTGTTTCACGACTACTGGAATCCCGGAGCCGGCGTGGAAGCATTCGTCGCGGTTCCGTTTCCGCTGGGATCGCTGCGCACCGGCGTCCAGCAGTTCCACAACGACCCGCTGACCGGGTCGATTGGGTTTCGTTCCCGCTACTACCACCTCGCGCTCGACGCGAGCGTGTACGCGGTGGGACGGGTTCGGCTCAGAGCTGGCCCCGAGGTCGGCATCTATCACATGTACTTCGACGACGACAACCTCCCTGACTACGCCCGGAGCGAATCGGAGTTCGCGGTCGGCGGCGGGCTCGGCCTCGATCTCTTTCCCGCCGCCCGGTGGGGGATCTCGGCGCTGGGCCGCTATCAGGTCGTCCTGACCGAGCGCCGCATCCATCGCCTCATGCTTGGCGCCGCGCTGAGCTATCGGGCCGGAGTTCCGGGATGGCTGCGCGGATTCCTGGACTAATCGTACTCCTGCTGCTGACTGCGGCCCGGGACTCGCCGGCACAGTCGCCGAAGTCGTCGAACCTCACGCGCGTTGTCACCGGCGAGACCCTGCGGAAAGCCGGCGTCATCCGCCTCGCCGAGGTGCTGCGGTTGGTGGACGACTGGGACGCGGTCACCCCGGACGAGTTTCTGTGGAATGCCACCCCGGTAGGGGAATCGCTCGCTCCTGGGACTCGCTGGACCGTGGTGGTGGACGGCCAGCGCATGGAGCTCGATCTGTTCGGCACCTCGAGCCTGGCCCGGCTTCCGGTGCCGCTGGAGGCGATCGAGCGGGTCGACGTGGATCGCACGACTACGCTGGTTGGCGGCGAGCTCGCGACAGCCGGGGTGATTCACTTCCACACCCGTGATCCCGCGCCTGGATTCTCGGCCGCAGGATGGGCCACCACAGGATCGGAGATCGGCGATCCCGGCCCGTTCGCATTTACGCCGCTCGCGACGCCGAACGTGGACCGGATCGGCAACGACGGCGCGGGCCGGGTTTCCTACCGCGGCCGCACCTGGTTCGTGGAGGGTGGTCTCCAGCTCGGAAAACAGAATCCGACCGATCCCGCGATCCTCGACCGCTACGCCGCGGCGTCCCTGGGAGAGGACCGCGTGCGGAGCACAACCGTGGCGCCGCTCGCGCGGGTCGCGCTCCGGCGGCCCGGGAGCCGCCACACCTTGGCGATCCGGTACTCGCGCGCCCGCGACTTCTTTCCCTTGGAGCCGGTAGTGGGGGAGCTGACTGTCACCGAGCGATACGCGCATATCGGCGCCGATGGGACCTTCGGTACCGAGGCCGGGCGCCGGCTTCGCTACTACGTCGCCTGGGCGTACAACCGCGCGGAAGAGCGCCGGGCTGCGCTTCCCGTCGCCTTCGATTGGAAGCTGGTGACGCTCACCGCCGGTGCCGAAGCGGTGACGCGCGTGTCGGGATCCAGCGCGACCGTGGGACTTCGCGCCCGCCAGGTCCGCGCCAGCGGTCCGCAGCCGATCGCAGGCGACCGGCTGACCATTGGATCGCTGTATGGCGCGCTCCGGCTCGGCTCGGCCAAGATGGGACGGCCGGTAGTCTTGGGCGAGCTGTCGACCTCGAAAGGCGAGGTCGGTGTGGCGGCGTCGCTCCGGCAGCGGTGGCGGGCGGGTTCTCGGACCGCCATCGAGCTCGCGACCACGTATGCCAGCCTGGTGCGCGGCGCGGACAACAGCATCTGGGCCTGGACCGAACGGGGATATCCCCTCCTCGCCGAAGTGGGAGTCCCCGTCGTGGTCGAGGGGCCCCTGGCGCGGGCTTCCCGGATCTCGCTCGATGCGGCCGTCCGCGTCGATCCTACGGCGTGGAGCACCATCGTGTTGGAAGCGCTCTGGCGTCGGCACGGCGGGCTAACCCTCGTGAGCCGAGAGCTCGCGATGGATCCGGCCGACCGCTCATTCGGTGGCCCCGCGTTCGTAACCGTGGACGGGACCGGCCAGGTGGCGGGCGGTGTGGCGGCGGTCGCGGCGCATACGAGCGGCCTCGCAGCCCGAGTGTCGTATCGGTATCAAACGCCCGTCAAGGGCGACGATCGGTTCCGCGCGGCGCAGGCCACCGTTCCCGAGCACGTGCTTCGGTACACCGTCGAGGCAACGCCGGTGGCCGGACTGGACCTCTGGAGCATGCTGGAGTACCGGTCCCCCACCGAGTGGGCGGATTTCGAGACCGTCGAAGCCGCGACCGGCGGGCTCTACCGGGCTCGGGTGCCGGCATCGGTGGGCCTCGACCTGGCCGTTCAGAAGTGGCTTTGGAAGCGTCGGCTCCGCGCCCACCTCGGATTCCGCAACGTGTTCGGCTCGACCCTCAGGTATCACCCCGCGGGGTCGACGCTCGGACCGCGGATGTACGTGCAGGTGGAAGCCGCGGGACCCTGAGCGGTTGAGAGCGGCTTGACGCCCGATCGGCACCCCTCTGGGAACGCGGTCAGGAGGCCCGCATGCACTCGCGCCTGCTCACGCTCCTCGCATCGTCATTGCTTCTGGCGACTTGGGCGATTGCGTCCGGTTTCGCACAGCAGCTCGAACCCGGTTCTCGGGTCCGCGCCGATGCCGGCGCGAACCGCTTCAACGGGCGAGTGGCGTGGCTTAGCGCTGATTCGATCGCGCATCCGTTTCTGATGATCGGTGTGCTCCCGCTGGCGGTGGTCTCGACCGAAACCTTGACAGTACGCCAAATCGATCGGCCGCCTGAAGTCCGGTCCCTCTCGGACACCGTGACCTGGGGAGCGCCGCAGATTCAGGTCAGAACAGGGCAGGGCACCGCGTCGGTGTGGCTGCTCCGGGCGGCCGACAGCGTCTACGTGGCGGCCGTGATCCCCGACTCTACGCCCTACTGGGGCGACGACCTGGTTGTGAGCCTCGACACCGAGGGAGACCGGGCGGGCGCTCCCCAGCACGACGACTTCCAGTGGTATCTGCGCCGTGCGCTCGACAGCAGCGTGGTGTATCGCGGACGAGCGGGCCGATGGGAGCCGCCTCAGGGCGATCCGGACTGGCGGCTGGGCCGCCACCGTTCGGCGGCCGGGTGGGATGTCAGGGTGCGGGACGGAGCCCGGGGCTGGACGGTGATCCTTCGGCTGGACGCGGGCTGGCTGGGCCGCACCCGGACGGCGGCCGGGCTGGCAGTCCGGGTCTACGACGATCAACCGGGCGGGTGGTACTCCTGGCCAATCCCTCCGCCCGGGGTTCAGCCGGCGCGAGTCGAGGGCCGGCCGGCGCTCTGGGGAGCGATCAGGTCCACTGCGCCAGCGGCGAGGTCCGGCGCAGCGCCTCGGGGTGCGCCCTGAACCACGCCATTACGAGCAGGATCTCGTCCACCGCGTCGAGCGGCAGCGGGCCCGGAGGCGCATCGGCCTGTGCCAGCTCCTCGCGGACCACCGCGCGAAACGCTTCGTGCTCGATCGGGGTATCCGGCCAGGGGAACGACGCCTTAACCACGCCGCGGCGGATCAGGTAGACCCGCTCATCGCCGAACGTACCCGGGTCCCGGTACACGAACGTGAGCAGGTCCACCGCCGTCCGGGCTCGGCTGATCGCCCCGAACAGCCACTCGAGGTGCTCGAATCGCTCCCGCCATTTGGCGGCGATCTCGAACTCGGCGCGGGACGCGGCGTCCTGCATCGACGTCACCACCCGGTCGATCGGCTGAATCGTCCGCCCCTCCAGGAACGCCATCGCCGTTTCGACCCGCCGGCGGTACTCCAGCTCCGCCACAAAGCCGGCGCAGGGTCCGGTGCAATAGCCGAACTCATGGCGCATGCACGCCGCCCGGCGGGTCGCATTGAACAGATCTCCCTGGCCGGCGAACACGATCGGCGTGCTGGCGGCGCAGTCCCGGATTCCGAGCAGGTCGGCCAGGGTCCGCACTGCTTCCGCCGTGCGCCCCAATGACCGGAAAGGGCCGTAGCAGCGCGCGTCCTCGGCGGCGATGGTGGTTCCGCAGGTGATCCGCGGTGCGGCACCCTTCGAAATCTTCACGAAGACGGCCCGGCGAGTTCGGTTCAGTGCGAAGTTGAAGTGCGGACGATACCGGCGGATCTGGCGGAGCTCGGTGAGGTAGGCAGCGAATTCGCTGGGCACATAGTCCCATTGGATATCGTGCGCCGCGTACAGGATGCGGGCTGCCTTGTCGTCGGGATATCGGGCGCGGAAGTAGGTCAGCAGCCGCGCTCGCAGCCGCTTCGCTTTGCCCACGTAGAGGATCTTGCCGGTTGTGTCCACCATGCGATAGACCGCCGGACGATGCTCGGCCATCGCGCTGACGCGGCCCCTGAGAGCCGTGAGGTCCGTCGCGGGCAGCGCGAACTTCGTCGCCCGGGTGCGCCTCATCGCTGGCACCGGTGGCAGAGCACCGTGATCCGCCCGTCGATGGCGTGGGTGCCAGCGAGCCGGGTGCCACAGCGTCGGCATCGCTCGCCTTCCCGCCCATAGACGAACAACTCCGGCTGGAAGCTGCCCGCTTCGCCCGTACCGGTGCGGTAGTCGCGGAAGGTGGTGCCGTTGGACGCAATCGCGGCGTCGAGGATGCGCCGCACCTCGGCGTGTATGCGCGCTGTCTCCGCGGGGTCGAGGGATCGAGCGGCGCGTGAGGGATCCACCCCGGCCGCGAACAGCGCTTCATTGGCGTAGATGTTCCCCACGCCCGCGAGGTGGCGCTGATCCATCAGCACCTTTTTCACCGCCTGGCGCGATCTCGCGAAGATCCGGCCGAGATCTTCGGCCGTGAAGGACGGGTCGAGCGGCTCGGGGCCGATCGAGCGGTCATACGCTCGCCACGCCGCGGCATCGAGCCACAACAGCGTGCCGAGGCGGCGGACGTCGCGGTACACCAGCCGGCCCCCGTCGTCCAGTTCGGCCGTCAGCACGGCGTAGCGCCGCTCGGCCGGCGTCAGCGGCCGATCGTGCACCAGCAGCGATCCGGTCATCCCGGGTTGCACCACGAGGCGGCGCTCGCCCAGGTCGAACACGGCGTGCTTGGCCCGCCGTGTGAGACTGCGGACGGTGGCGCCCCGGAGCCCACCCAGCAGGCGTCGCCGGGTGGTGCCGCGGAGCACGTCGTCGTGACTGAGCGATACCGAGCCGAAGGTGCGCCCCACGAGGCGCGGACGGAGGTCTCGAACGATCGTTTCGACCTCGGGTAGCTCGGGCATTGCGGCCCGAAAGCTACCCGAGGCTCAGGCGGCTGTCAGCCAGTGATCAGGGATTCACCGTGATCGTTCCGACCATGTTCGGGTGAATGCCACAGTGGTAGTCGAAGTCACCCGGCGCGGTCAGCGAGATCGTGTGCGTGGCGTTCCCACCAAGGTTGCTGGATGACGGGAACGCGGCGTTGTCCGAGACGATGTTGTGCACCGTGGCGATACCCTGCTGGTAGTCGCCGCCGGTGATGTCGCCATTGATCCAGCGGATCGACACGCTCGAGCCGCCGCCCAGCGAGACCACCTTCGGATTGGGGCTGAAGGCGTTCGTGGTCCGGGTGGACGCGCCGTCGGTGATGTTGATGTCTGAAGCCTGCGGAGCGGGCGGCGGATCGTTATTGGGGCCGGGATTCGGCCCGCCGCTGTCGTCGCCGCCGCAGGCGATGGCGAGCAGCAAGGCGGCTGGAACGGCCCAGCGGCCGGCGCCTGACGTCACGAGAAATGGCATGGGGGACCCTCGATACATCGGTAGAGCGGGACGCAGCGGGACAACCGTCTCCGCGGGGCGAACCCGTTCGTGCGGGGTGGACGCGGCGCGCGCAGGGCGCGACAGGGCGAGACACCCCCAAACCTAGGACGTTTCGAGCTGTGACCGGAACACACCGCTGGCATCAAGACCAGCCGGCCGCCCATCGGGGCAAGGTAGCGCGGCCGAAGATCTTAGATGGCGGCTCGAGGCGGAACACGACGCCGGCGACCGCGGCAAATCCCCTCCTCGATGTCGTAACCCGGGATGATCATCCTCCCGATATACCGTGGGTCAGCGGACGCGCCAGCTGGCCTCGGTGCGACGTTCCTGCTCCCGCCAGCCAATGTCGCTGCGGAACTGCTTGCCGGCAAAGTCGATCCGCGCGGCGGCCTCGCGACTGTGCTCCTGTGCTTCCGTAAACGACTGCGCGGTGGCGGTTACCGTGAGCACCCGTCCCCCTGCCACGCGCAGCGTTCCGTCCGCGTCCAGCACGGTGCCCGCGTGAAAGACCGTGACACCGTCCGGCAGGTCGGCTGGGATGGCGATCGCCGCGCCCTTCTCGGGAGTGTCGGGATATCCGCGGGCCGCGAGCACTGTCGTGACGGCCGCGCGCTCCGCGACCGGCAACCGGGCAGGCGCATCACCGTGTGCGATCTGCCAGAAGGCGTCGGTGAGGCCACCCTCCAGCAGGGGCAACACGACCTGGGCTTCGGGATCGCCCAACCGGCAGTTGAACTCGACGACTGATACGTCGCCCGTGGGCCCCACCATGAGCCCGGCGTAGAGGACGCCCGAGAACGGGGTGCCGCGCCGATCGAGTTCCGCGAGCACCGGCAGACACACCTGATCTCGCACGCGAGCAAGGAGCTCCGGCGTAGCCAATGCTACGGGACTGTAGGCCCCCATCCCGCCGGTGTTGGGACCGCGGTCCCCATCCAGGAGCCGCTTGTGATCCTGGGCCGGCGGCAGGAACTCGATCTCGGTTCCGTTGGTGAGTCCGAGGACCGACAACTCCTCGCCTTCCAGGAATGTTTCGATCACTATCACGCTGCCCGCGGCGCCGAACCGGCGCTCCCGCAACATTGAACCCACGGCAGCGGCGGCCTCGCGGCGAGTGGCACACACGATCGCCCCTTTTCCTCCCGCGAGTCCTGATGCCTTCACCACCAGCGGCTCGGCGTGAGCGTCGATGTACCCGAGCGCCTGGTCGAGGTCTGAAAAGGTTTCACTCGGCGCGGTGGGTACCTTCGCATGGGCCATCACGTCCTTTGCGAACGCCTTGGACGCCTCGAGTTGGGCAGCGGCAGCATTGGGTCCGACCACGGCTCGGCCTTCCGCTCGCAGCCGATCAGCTAATCCGGCGGCGAGCGGTGCTTCGGGGCCAACTACGACGAGGTCGCTGCCGAGCATGTCGGCCGCATCGGCGATGCGGTCGATGTCGTCGGGGGCGATAGCCAGGTTGTGGGCCAGGCTGGCGGTTCCCGGGTTTCCAGGCGCGGCGTGCAGCACCGCGCTGGGATTCTCGCTGAGGAGGGCATGGCAGAGCGCATGCTCGCGCCCCCCTCCGCCGACGACCAGAATCCTCACCGGCGCTGGGCGGCGCGGAACGCCTCGGCGGCACGCTCGGCGGCGCGTTTCGCCGCGTCGGCCACGGCCGAGGCGAACTCCCGAGCCTCCGCGGCGTAGTACGATCCGGCGGCGGCGACGTCGTCGCCCAGCGGCCGCGTCTGCTCGTCCGCCCCACGTCGGGTAAACTCGCCGCGCAGGATACGCTCGTACTCACCGCTCGCCACCCATTGCTGCAGCTCGGCGGCGCGAATCGTGTTCATCGGATGGGTGAGTGCCAGCGTATTCAGAATCTTGTAGATGGCGTCGAAGCCTTCCCGGGAGCCCAGGTACTCGTTCGCCTGCACCATGAACGCATCGAGACTCATCTCGCCCCGAACGATCTGGCCCCGGGTACCGCCCGCCATCTTCATGAAGAGGCGCTGCGCGGCCAGCACGTCCTGCCCTCCCAGCAGGCCTGCGCGGTCCGCCGACAGCTCCGCCTTGCGGGCCCACTCGAGGATGGCGAGCCGGATCGGGAGCAGCGCGATACCCGCCAGAATCGGCAGGGCCGACAGGCCGACGCTGAGCAATATCTCCGCGATGGTTCGATACAACGCGTGGCCGCTCACGACGTGCCCCATCTCGTGCGCCAGCAGCACGCGTAGCTCGTCGTCGTCCAGCATCTCGAGCGCGGCCGAATGGATCACAACGAACGGATCGTCGACCCCGTACGCGCCGGCGTTGAATACCGGGGTCTGGGACACGTAGAGCTCAGGGACCTTCGGCCAATCGAAGGTGTGCGCGACCTCGGTCTGCAGAGTCCAGAGCTTGGGGAACTGGGTCGGTCCGGAGCGAACCGAGTTGCCCTGGAACAGGAGCCGAATGCCGCGCTCGCCGCCCAGAAAGGCGATGACTTTTCGGACGATGTCGTCGAACCCCGGCAGCGCGCGGAGCGACTGAAGGGCGGCCCGGTCGGCGGGATGCTCCCACGAAACCCCCGCGATCTCGGGAAACCGCTGGCGCGGCCGGGCGGTGGGGACGGTCATGGCAGGCTCACGGTTTGGGTATGTCGGGCTCTACGCCGCATGCTCCACGGATGTTTCAATTTAGAACAACCTCTTCCTGGTGACTTCTCTTAGCCAGCCGACCTTTCCAGCGCCTGCTCAAGATCCGCAATGAGGTCCTCGGGATCCTCGCAGCCACACGAAAGTCGGACCAGGCTATCCGTCAGGCCGGTCGCCTCGCGCAACGCCGGCGAAACCGATCCGTGGGTCATCGACACCGGGTGGCCGATGAGGCTTTCCACGCCGCCGAGCGACTCGGCCAACGCGAAGATCCGGGTGGCCTCGACGAACCGCTTGGAGCGGGCCGGATCTCCCAGGTCGATCGAGATCATTCCGCTAAACCCGGTCATCTGCCGGCAGGCGAGCTCATGTTGGGGATGCGTTGGCAGGCCAGGGTAGTACACCTTCTTGATTTCCGACCGGCCGGCGAGCCATTGAGCCACCCGGCGTCCGTTCAGATCGTGCTGGCGCATCCGAAGCGGCAGCGTCTTGATGCCACGAAGGGCCAGCCAGCAGTCCATGGGCCCCGGCACTCCGCCGGCCGCGTTCTGCAGAAACCCGAACCGCTCCGCGAGATCCTCACGGCTGCTGATCAGGAGACCGCCCACCATGTCGCTGTGGCCGTTCAGATACTTGGTCGTGGAGTGGAGCACGACGTCGCACCCGAGCGCGAGCGGACGCTGGAAGCAAGGCGTCGCAAACGTGTTGTCCACCACCGTGATCACCCCTCGCGCCTGCGCCAGATCGGCCACTGCGCGGAGATCGGTGAGGAACATCATCGGATTGGTGGGCGTCTCGCAGAAGATGAGCCGAGTGGCGGGTGTCATCGCGCGCTCGATCGCGTTCACGTCCCGCATGTCGGTAAACGTGAAGCGGAGGCCGAAGTCCGCATACACCCGGTTCATGAGCCGCTGCGACCCGCCGTAGAGATTATCACCGGCTACCACGTGGTCACCGGCCTTCAGCAGCTTGAGCACCGTATCGAGCGCGGCGAGGCCCGACCCGAACGCGAACCCGAAGTCCCCGCCCTCGAGCGCCGCGACGTTGCGCTCCAGCGCCTCGCGGGTGGGGTTCTGAGTGCGAGCGTACTCGTACCCGTTGTGCGGCCGGCCGAGGCCGTCCTGCACGTAGGTGGAGGTCTGATAGATCGGGGGCATGACCGCGCCGGCGACCGGATCAGCAATCTGGCCGGCGTGGATGGCCTGGGTCGCAAGCCGGTGCGATGGCTGGTCGGATCGAACGCGCGTCA
>DASSUE010000019.1:0-22649 GCA_035707305.1 Gemmatimonadales bacterium | reverse complement strand
ACTTTTGCCCGTTGAACGTGGCCAGGTCGCCGCTCCGGATCCGGGTCACCAACTGTTCGTACCAGACGCTCAGCCGCCGCGCGAGCATCACCGTCTCCATGCCTCGCGCGGCGGTGCGGCCCAAGGTGGAGAAGAGGGCGGACGGCCCCACTTCGAGCCGGTCGAGCACCTCCTTCACCATCGCTCGGGTGTCCGCGTGATTCGACGCATATGCCACCAGCATGCGCGAGAGCGGCCCGACCTGCATCGGTCGGCCGTCGTAACGGGGCGCCTTCATCCAAGTGTACTTGTCCAGGCCCTGGAGGTGCTTCCACGGTGGCGGGGGGCCCGTGTACTTCGCCTTGGTCTCGCCTTCGTAGGGATGCAGGCCGGCGGCGTCGCCTGTGGAGTACTCGTACCAGGATGAGGTGATGAACTCCTTCACCTGCTTGTGGTCGTACGGCCACACCCGGCTCAGGTCGTTGTTGAGGATGATGCCCTGCGGGAAGTAGTAAGTCTCCCGGTCGCGGATGTCCCCGTCGGGAAATTCCCCGCAGGCCAGGTGGTTCTTCACTCCGCCGCCGATGGCCGCCCAGTCCTTGTAGAACCCGGCGATGGCCACCAAGTCGGGCCAGTAGACCTGCTCCACGAAGACGCGGGCCTTGTCGATCATCGCCTTGACGGAGGTCAGCCGCTCGGCGTTGATGGTCCCCGTGTCCTCCAGATTGATCGCGCAGGCCATGCCGCCGACCAGGAAATGCGGGTGGGGATTCTTACCCCCGAAGATCGTGTGGAGCTTGACCACGTCCTTCTGCCAGTCCAGCGCCTCCAGGTAGTGCGCCACGGCCAGCAGGTTCGCCTCGGGCGGGAGCTTGTAACCGGGATGGCCCCAGTACCCGTTGGTGAAGATCCCGAGCTGCCCGCTCGCGACGAACTTCTTCACCCGCTCCTGGATCGCCCCGAACCAGGTCTCCGAATTGTTGGGCCAGCTCGAGATGCTCCGGGCGAGCTTGGCGGTGGCGGCGGGATCGGCTTTCGTGGCGCTGACCACGTCCACCCAGTCCAGCGCGTGCAGGTGGTAGAAGTGCATCACGTGGTCGTGCACGAACTGCATGCCGTGAATGAGGTTGCGGATGGCGTTCGCGTTGGGCGGGATGCGGATATCGAGCGCGTCCTCGACCGCCCGGCAACTCGCGACGGCGTGCACCACGGTACAGACGCCGCAGATGCGCTGGGTGAACGCCCAGGCGTCTCGAGGGTCCCGGCCCTGCATGATGATCTCGATGCCGCGGAACTGGGTGGAGCTGGCCCAGGCGTCGGCGATGCGCCCGTTCTCGGCCTGGACCTCGATGCGCAGGTGTCCCTCGATCCGCGTGATCGGATCGACCACGACCTTGGTTCTAGCCACGGGTCTCCTCCCCCCCGCCTGGACGCGGCGTCTCGCCCAGCACCGGCAGTGCGCGGCGCGCCCGGGCTTGCTGCACCCCCGTGGCCACAGCGTGCGCCGTCACTCCGGCCGCCGCCCCGACCGCCAGCGCTGCGCCAATGAGATCGACCCGCCGCTCCACACCAAACCCCGCCACGTCCGGAAGCCGGGTGTAGAACGGGCTCATCGTGTCCCAGAAATGCGGCTCGGTGCAGCCGATGCACCCGTGTCCGGCGCCGATCGGCCAGCTCGTCGTGCCGTTCCACTGGAAGATCGGGCACGGGGAGAAGGTCGCCGGTCCCTTGCAGCCCACCTTGTAGAGGCACCATCCCTTCCGGGCTCCCTCATCGTCGTACTGCTCGACGTACTGCCCGGCGTCGAAGTTGGCGCGCTTGGGGCACTGATCGTGAATCCTGGCACCGTAGGCGAAGAGCGGTCGCCCCTCGCCGTCGGTCTGGGGCAACCGGCCGAACGTGAGATAGTGCACCAGGGTCGCCGTCACGACATCGGCAATCGGCGGGCATCCGGCGATGTTCACGATCGGCTTGTCCTTGATCACGTCGCGTACGCCGCCAGCTCCGGTCGGGTTGGGCCGGGCCGCCTGGATGCTGCCGTAGTGAGCGCAGGCGCCCACGGCGATGATCGCCGCGGCGTCCTTCGCCACGCTCGTAAGGACATCTACTGACGTGCGCCCACCGATCATCACGTAGACGCCGCCGTCCGCCTGCGAGACCCCGCCGGTGACGAGCAGCAGGTACTTGCCGGCATTTTGGCGAATCGCATCCTCCAATGCCCGCTCGACTGCATCGCCGGCCGCGGCCATCAGGGCGTGGCTGTAGTCCAGCGATACCAGGTCGAGTACCATGTCGCCGATGGTGGGATCGGCGGAGCGGAGGACGCTCTCGACGCAGCCAGTGCACTCCTGGAGCTGGAGCCAGATGACGCTGGGGCGGCGGATCTGCTGGAGCGCGCGGGCGACCCGTGGGGCGGCCACTTCGCCGAGGCCCAGGACGATGCAGAGGTTGCCGCAAAAGGCGAGGAAGTCACGCCGGGATACACCACGCCGCTCCAGGTGCTGCGCGAGCGTGTCGCCCTCGGTCCACGGATGCGCTTGAGGAAAGAGCATCGCGTCCTCCGGACCCAACTCGAGTGTTGGTCGGATATATGTGAATTTCGCAGACTACAGTAGTGCGCGGGGGGCTGAATCGGCAAGACGGCAATGGTTAGGAGATCCTGAAGATTTCTTTATGAATGGCCTTCGGCGACTTGGCTATTGACACCTCCGGAGAAATACGGAATTTAGGAGCCGGCAAGCCACAGCTGTTCGCGCGGGACTTTTTAGCTTCTACTGAGAAGCGGTATATGCCATCGCGTCTAGCTGCCATTCCCGTCCGCGCCCACACCGGGATTCTTGTCGGGGCCTTGGCGCTGGCCGGGTGTACCGACACGGTCTTCCGCGATCGCGAGCCGTTCAACCCGCCGCCCGACCAGGCTTCTGGCTTCCTCGGCTACTTCACAACCAGCGACCGACAGACCTCGTGCGGTAACTGTCACGCCGGCATCCAAGGCCGATGGGTCGAAACCGCCCACGCACAGGCCTACCAGGACCTGGTCGCGAACCCGGGAGCGCAGGACTTCTGCTTCACCTGCCACACGGTAAGCGAGAACGGCAACCCCGCCGGGCTCACGGGACAGCCCGCCGGCTGGAACGTGGTCGAGGATACCGCCTATCACGACGTTCAGTGCGAGAGCTGCCACGGCCCCGGTTTCGAACACGCCCAAGCGCCCGACGAGACCAACGCCCCGCTGGCCCGTGCCGGTGTGAAGGACACGGCCGCCTCGTGCGCCGCGTGTCATAGCGGCACCCATCATCCCTTCGTTGAGCAGTGGGCCCAGACCGGCCACGCCGACTCCACCACGAACGCCTATCCCGGGAACCGGACCGAGTGCGCCTCGTGCCACAACGGCAAGGCGTTTATCGTCGCGGCGCGCGGAGGGCAGACGCGATTTGTGGAAGAAGGGGGCGGCGCGTATCAGTTCGCGATCACCTGCGCGACGTGCCACGATCCGCATAGCAACGTCAACGAGGGCCAACTCCGGTTCCCGATTGACGATCCGGCACCGGAAAACAACCTCTGCATGCGGTGCCACAACCGGAGCACCGAGCCGACCACGAGCTTCACCCGCGGGTCACGGGGCGCTCATGCCTCTCAGGGTCCCGTGTTGCTGGGCCAGGGAGCCGGCTGGATCCCGCCGGGGTTCATCTACGACACCAATCAGGTCTTCACGTCCCACGCCTCGGTCGCGAACCCGCGGCTCTGCGCCGGGTGCCATGTAAACAGCTTCGAGGTAACTGATCAGGCGACTGGCGACTTCGTGTTCCAGTCTGTCGGGCATCTCTTCTCGCCCAATCCGTGCCTCGATGCGCAGGGGATTCCAGTCAAGGACAACACCTGCGCCTATACGTCAACCGCACGGAACTGGTCGAGCTGCACTGCCTCGGGCTGCCACGGCAGCGTGGACGTCGCGGTCCAGCTCTTGAATACCGAACGGACCCAGGTGCAGCAATTAGTGGACGTACTGTGGCAGGACCTGAACGCCGATCAGGTGCTGGACGCAGCGCCAACCGACGCAGGGTATCTGCCGCTGGTCTTTCAAAGCACTCCCACCGAGTTCGTGGGCACGGATAACAAGTTGACAACGGCCGAGGGCGTGCTGTTCAATGTGATGATGCTGGCCGAGGATCTCTACGACCACCACGATGGCTCCAAGGGAGTGCACAATCCGTTCTTCTACGAGGCGTTGCTCAGCGCGTCCATCGAGGCGATGCAGGCAGCATATCCAGGCCTCCCTCCGGCGGCGCCGCCAGTGCAGGCGCTGATGCAGAAGGCACTGTCCCGTCCCGGGATCAGCTTCGACCGGGCCAAGTTCCGAGCAGTCGCGGTGCGCTGAGCAGCCGTTGGCTCGTCCGGTGCCCGCGTGATGATCCGAACCACACGTCAATCCGCGGCCGCCGCCCCTCGGGCGGTGGCCGCAGTCGTTTGGGCGAGTGTGCCGACGCCGCAGGACACCGTCCCGCTGCACACCCGGGTGGTGGATACGGTTGCCGTCGAGTCACCGCTCCCCGATCCGCTGGTTCCTGTGGTCCAGTGGCTATTCCAGAAGCCCGGCTGGGTCATGGGCGGCGGCATCGTTCTGGCCGCCATCGTCGCCATCGTCGCAGCCGTTGTCCTCTGGCGACGCCGAGGGGCGATCAGCCATTGGCTCGCAACCCGCCAGCGAGGCTTCAAACTGGCGATGGTCGCGGGCGTCGGGCTGGTCCTCGCCGTGGTGGCGGGGCTTGGCTTCAAGAGCTACGACTACGTCATGCACGACAACGATTTCTGCCGCGGGTGCCACATCTTCGTGCCCAGCGGGCAGGTTGCGGTCGAGAAGCCCGACACCGGCACCTACCTGCTGGTCAACGCGATCGAGGGGAAGCACGATACCCTGTCCTGCCACTCGTGCCATCCATTCGACGCCAAGGCGCAGACCCTGGAGCTGGTCGCCTGGATCACCGACCGGCCCGAGGTGGTCCCGCCGCATGGGAAGGTGCCCCGGGCCGTCTGCGAGCAGTGCCACGTGCAAGGCGCGGCGAAGGAGACCTGGCAGCGGGTCGCCACCACCGCCGGGCACCGGACCCACCTTGAGTCCGACTCGCTGCAGGGGAAGGTGGAGTGCCTGACCTGTCATGCGCTCGCCGCGCACCGGTTCCCACCGGCGGACAGCACCTGCGCGGGGCGTGAAGGCTGCCACCTGAACGAGGACGTGAAGATTCAGCTCGGCAAGATGGCCGGGCAGGCGGACCTTCACTGCAACACCTGCCACCAGTTCACGGCGGACGTTCCCCGGCTTGCCACCTTCGATTCAGCGACCGGCAGCCTTCGGCCCGGATCGAAAGAGTGTTTCTCCTGCCACGCAATGCGGGCGCAGCTCGCAGAGTTCGACCCCGCCCGCGAGCCGCACGGCGGAGCATGCGGGATGTGCCACAATCCACATACCGACGTGAAGCCGGAAGCGGCGCACAAGAGCTGCGCCGACGCGCAGTGTCACGCCGAGTGGCGGGACGTCGCTTTCCATGTCGGTGCAGCCCACCGACGGGTCGGCGAACGCTGCCAGACCTGTCACGACCCTCATGCGGCCCGGGTGGACGCGAGCAATTGCACCGGATGCCACAACATGGTTCGCCAGCGCCCGGGTCCTGGGCGACTCAGGATTCCCGAGCGGTTCGATACCGCGAAGGCGCTCCGTACCTCCGCGGCCCCGGCCCCGCCACCAGACCCGGAGCCGCGGGGAAAAGGTGACGCGCCGCCGGTTGAAGTCGCACCGACGGCGCTCGACACTTTAGGACCGGGCATTGCGCGGGATTCGTTCTCGCATCGACAGCATCGTAAGCTCAAGTGCGTGACGTGCCACGATGTGGAGTCAAAGAGCAATGCGCTGACCTTCGAGGCCCCGCGGGGGTGTTTGATCTGCCATCACCAGGCGCCCGACAAGCGGGATTGCGCTGCGTGCCACACGCCCGATGAAGTTCGGACCCTGTCGCACGGCGAGGTGATCCGCGTAGCGGTAGAACGCGCCCCGACTCGGGCCCGCGGCGTCACGTTCGACCACGAGAGTCACAAGAGTCTCCGCTGCCGGGAGTGTCACGTCGAGCCCGTCACGCTCGCCACCGCAGCGGATACGAAGTCATGCGTCTCGTGCCATGACGCCCATCATGAGGCGGGCGGGAACTGCGCCGCCTGCCATATGCCGCAGCCGAATCGCGAGGCGCATACCCGCGCCTCGCACGTCCGCTGTTCGGCATGCCACGAGAGCGCGACCGTGGCCCGCTTGAGCCCCACGCGGTCCTTCTGCCTCGGCTGTCATGAGCCTGCGGTGGACCACTATCGCGATCGCGAATGCACCGTCTGCCACATGCTCTCATCTCCGGAAGCCATCCGTCCAGCGCTCGGGCGTACGAGATGACCCGCCGCGCTGGAGGCCTCGGGCTTGCGATCGCATGGGTCCTGGCTCTGGGGGCGGTGCCTGGCGCCGCACAGGGCTACCGGGCTCTGATCGAAGTGCGGGGACAGACCGTGGCACTGAGGGGGTGGGCGCTCGACAGCATCCCTGCCGGCGACGTCGGCGCCACGGCCGCCGGATCGTTCGTGAGCCCTCAAGGCTTCGTGGTTGATTGCCGCAGCGCGGATCCGTTCTGCTACTTCTACCGGCCCGGCGAGCGCCAGAACGCTCTGCCGGTCTCGGCGGCCGCGGACGTGACGATCTGGGGACTCGGGGTGACCGGACTCAGTCTGCACGCGAACGTGCGTGCGGTCGCCAACGCGGACGACCTTGATTGGGCCGGAAGTCGCCCAACGGTTCACTTCTGGGAAGGGTACGCCCGCTACGAGACGCAATTCCTCCAAATCCGGGCCGGCCGGCAGACCTTCGCGTCGCGGCTGGGGCTCGCCGGCTTCGACGGCGGGCAGGTCATCCTGCAGAGCCGTCGCGTCGGCCTCTACGGCGGCGGGTACTTCGGCTTCGGGCTCGCGCGAAACACCTCCACACTGATCACCAGCGACCTGGTGAATCCGCTGGGCGAATTCCGCCCTCCCGAGCGCCATCTTGTCTTCGGGGCGATGGGCGGCTGGTCAGGTGGTCCGGCCGACTTGCGTATCGATTGGCAGCGCGAGGTGGACCGCGCCGCGGAAAAGCAAATCGCTGATCGATTGGCGTTGAGCGGGACTGTTCGAGCCACCCGACGAGTGAGCCTCACGGGCGGTGCGGAATACGACCTGGCACAGGGCTGGCTCGGCAGCGCCGACCTATCGCTCCGCTATGCGAGCCGCCCGGTCACCGCGAGTGGGGGGTACCGTCGCTATCGGCCGCATTTCGATCTCTGGTCCATCTGGTCCGCGTTCTCGCCGGTAGCCTACAACGCTGCCGTCGGCTCGCTCGCCGTCGCCCCGGTGCGCTGGCTCCGCCTTCGCGGCCGCGCGGAGTACTACGCGTTCGAAACCACCGAGGCGGCAACGCCGCTCACCGACGTCGAGGAGGACGGCTACCGCTGGAGCGCGGGCGCGACGCTTACCCGTCTCCCTCGTTGGAGCTTCGATCTGGGCTACACGTTCGACCATGGCGTTGGGGCCCGCGGCGACGGCTGGGACGCGATGGTCGGCTGGACGCCGACCGATCGGGTGTCGCTGCGCGCGTTCGGCGCCACGCTCGACCGCCCGCTCGAGCTCCGGTTCGATGATGCTCGGGTCCGCTGGCTCGGAATAGGCGCCGAGTGGCGGGCACGCGACGCATTTACGGTGGGTATCGACGGCACCTACATCTATGAGGAACGGCAGCGCCCCGACGCCGCAGGCTTCGACTGGCGACAGGCACGGGTCGCCGCGCGGGTGACATACATCTTCGGCTCGGCCACCGCGGAGGGTCGGCCCCTGCCACGTGCCATCGAGCGCATGCCGAGTGTGACGGGGCAGGGCCGGTGAGCGGCCGACCGCGCACGCTGGCGATCGTCGCGGCGCTCGCGGCCGTTGCGGCGGTCTCGACCGCAGCCGCGTTCCGTGGAGACAAGTTCGACCATGTGGAGCACCGGAAGCTCTTCGTCTCGTGCCAGACCTGTCATTATGCCGACGACGATTTCCGGGCGTCCGCGTGGCCGACCTCGGAGTCTTGCGCCAGCTGCCACGACGGGAAGGTCGAGGAGCGGGTGGACTGGCACCCGCCGGCTGGCCCCGCTCCGTCGAACCTCAAGTTTTCCCACGCAGGCCATGCGGACGAAGTGCATCGCCTCGCGGGCGCCGACTCGGCGCTCGGGTGCGGCTCGTGTCACACCGAAATTGGGGCGGAGTGGATGCAGGTCAAGCGCGCCGTGGTGGAGAACTGCCTCTCCTGTCACCGCACGCCGGGGTCGCATTTCGCGGTTGCGGATACCGCCTGCGCGACCTGCCACGTCCCGCTGTGGGAGGCGCCTCGGTTGGCCGAATCCCGCATCGCCGAGTGGCCGGCGCCGCCTTCGCATCGCGAGGCGAATTTTGCCACGAGGGGGCATGGCGAGCTCGCGAAGCTGGACCGTGGGGTGGCCGCCAGCTGTGCTACCTGCCATGCGAGGGATTATTGCGTCACCTGCCACGTCAATGCGCCTGAGGAGGTGGCGATCCAGGCGCTCCAGCCCGACCCCCGCTCGCTCGCGATGCGGGTCGGCGAGATCGAGGAGCCGCCGTCACACCGCCGGGCGGACTTCCTGCAGCGGCACGGATCGCTCCGCCAGGATCAGGGCGGGGGGCGTTGCACGGTCTGCCATACGCAGGAGAGCTGCACTGCATGCCACCTCGCGGCGCCCCGCGCCGTCCAAGTGATTCCCGCGGCGGCGCCCGGTCGCGGTGCCGGCGCGAAAATCAAACGGCGCCGCCCGGCGGCACACGGGGTGGACTTCTCCGACGCGCACGGCGCCCCCGCTTCCTCAGCCACTCAGACCTGCGCCGGGTGCCATACCCGCGAGCAGTGTCTCGATTGTCATCGGCCGAACGCCGCGAGCGGCGGGGAGTATCATCCCGGCGATTTCCTTTCGCGACATCCCGTGGCTGCATATGGGCAGGACGTGTCCTGCGGCTCCTGCCACAACACGAGCCAGTTCTGCCAGACGTGCCATCAGCAGTCGGGGATCGTCGCCAGCGGACCGTTGATCGGCGGTAAGGCAGATTTCCACGACGCGAAGCAGTTCTTCGCGGCGGGGCATGGGGACGCGGCGCGGCAGAGCCTCGAGAGCTGCGTGTCCTGCCACTCGGAGCGGGATTGCCTGGCGTGTCACTCGGACCAGACCCGCCGCTTCAATCCGCATGGCCCGGGGTTCGACGCCGAGCGACTCCGCAAGCGGAACTCGCAGATGTGCAGCGCCTGCCACGGCTCCGCGATTCCGTCTCCGTGATCACAAGCGACTTTCGCTACAGCTTCACGGCCGCTTCATGCTTGACCGATCATACTCACTCCATGAACCACGTTTCCCGCTGGCTGTTGCTTGTTGTCGCCACCGCGCTCCTCACCGGCGTGCCGCGCTTGGAGCGTTGGGGACTACTCTCGGGCGAGGCGATTGTGCGCACGGCGACCACCTCAGGGCCGCAGACGCATCACATTCCCCCGGGGCCGAACAACCCGTGTCCCCCGACGCCGAACGGCCAAGGGCCGCACGGGAATCCCTGCCACTCCGTCGCGTCCTGCACGTCCCAGCTCGTCTCGACCGACAACTACCGCCTGGTCCTTCCGGTATCGGTGCGCAACGCGGTGACCCCTGCGCCGTCCGCTGCGCCACGTTCCAGGGCAATCTCCCCAGCCAGCCCTCCCCCGAAGGCTTAGCGTAGCTCAAGCGAGCGAGTGGACTGGTCCGGAGCGACTGCTTGCTCCCGGGCACTCGCTCCGCTAGTGGTCGACCCATGTCAACTGAAAGACCCGAACGTTGGAGGAACGCATGCATCCGTCATTGCGGCTCGTCACCGTGCTATTGGCGGCGGTGATGGGCACTGCCGCTGCTCAGGAGCCGATGCCGACCGTGTCGAAGCCACCGGCCATCATCAGGACCCTGAAGGCCCACGAGGTAGTGGAACAGGTGCTGGGACAACAGCACGACTTGCTACTGAGTCCAGCCCAGCTGGAAGACCTCACCGCTCTGCACAAGGCGGTAAAGGAGGAACGCGCCATCTACGAGGCGACGGGTCGGACCCGCCCCCCGGAAAAGCGGGCGGTCTGGATCACGACGCCGGAGCAGGCATTGGCCAAGGCGTACACGATCCTGACCCCGCAGCAGCAGCACAAGTCGCTCATGCTCTTTGAGCAACGTTCGAAGAGGCCCCAATGATGAATGGGCATCGGCCGGGCGGCCAGAACGGCCTGGCCCAGTGAAGCCGAGCGGGATAGCCGGGCGAGGAGGGCATGAAATGAGTTTGAGTCGAGGCTGCATGGTTCGCTCGCGGCTCGCGCTGGCCGTAGCACTCGTGACCTTGCCCGCGTCCGCCGCGGCCGCGCAGGGCCGCGATCCCCTCTGGGGCCCGTCCTTCGAGGACCGGCCGGGCGTGCTTCGGCTGGGTGAGCTTTACCGCGATCTCGAAACGCGGAGCCCCCGGATCCGCGCGGCCCGGGCCGCCGCTGCCGCGGCCGAGGCCCGGATAGGTCCGGCCAGTCGTCTGGCCGACCCCACCATCGAGCTCGGCACGATGAACCGAGATCTTCCCGGCTTCGGCCTGAACGAGGTGCTGGGAATGAACCAGGTCCAGCTCACCCAGATGTTTCCCATCGCCGGCCAGATCGGTCTGGCGGCGCAAGCCGCCCGGGCGCAGGCCGAAGCCGCGGCCTTTCGTACTGCGGACGTATCCTGGGAGCAGCGGGCGCGCGTGGCCACGCTGTTCTATGAGCTCTACCGCTCCGATCGGTCGCTCGGCGTGGCCCAAGAGACCCGGGACTTGGTGCGCAGCCTCAGCCGCACGGCGGAGGCGATGTACCGGGTGGGGGAGGGCAGGCAGAGCGATGTCCTGCGTGCTCAGGTGGAAGTGGCGCGAATGACAGAGGACATCATCGGGATGGAGGCGATGCGCGAGGCCCAGGCCGCCCAGCTCCGTGCGCTGCTGGACTGGCCACCCGGTGTTCCGGTGGGGGCGCCGGTGCGCCCGATATACCCCGACAGCCTCCCGTCGATAGACTCGCTGGTCGCGCTCGCGCTGGCCCAGCGGCCGATGCTGCGGGCCGGCGACCGGGAGGTGGCGGCCGCCGGGGCTGCCGAGCGGCGCGCCGGACGGGAGATCTGGCCCGACTTGGAGTTCGGCGTCATGTACGGCCAGCGCGGAATGCCCGAAGGGGGCACGGACCGGATGATGAGCCTCATGCTGGGGGCGTCGATTCCGATCTGGGCCGGTAGTCGGCAGCGGGCGATGCAGCGCGAGGCGACGGCCATGCGCGAGATGGCAGAGGCTGACCTCGACGCCATACGGGCGGAGACGGGTGCTCGCGTGGTCGAGCTGGTCGCGGAGATCGGCCGCGCGTACCGTCTCGCCCAGCTCTACCGGGGGGACGTACTGCCCCAGACGGGGGCGACGGTCAGCGCGGCACTGGCGGCCTACCGTACGGGTGGCGTGGACTTCATGACCGTGCTCGACGCGCGCATGACGCAGAACCGGTACCGCACGGAGCTCATCGCGCTCGACGCCGATGCCGGACGTGCGCTGGCCGAACTCGAGATGCTGACAACTACGCCATTGCTTGATCCGGATACGGTGGACTCGTCCTCCGTAGGAGGTGCCCGATGAGCCCTCCGGAGAATCCCTTCCAGCGCAGACCGCGGGGCCGTTGGCTCGGAGTCGCGGCATTTCTTGTCCTGCTCGTGAGCGCGGTGGCGCTCGCGATAGTGGCATCACGGCACCGCAACTCATCGTCGGCGCAGGCGGCTCACGAGCACGCCGCCGTGGCCGGCAGCGACAGCGCAGGGGCGGTCTCGCTCGGGGCGGCGGAGGCCGGCCGCATCGGCGTCACCTACTCCGTTGCCACTGCGGGCCCGCTGGAGCACACGGTGCGGGCAGTAGCCGTCGTGACCTTCGACGAACGCCGGGTCCGCATCGTCGCCACTCGGCTGGAAGGCTTCGTGGAGCGCCTCTTCGCCGACTACACCGGCCGCTACGTGCGTGCCGGAGAGCCGCTGCTCGCCTTGTACGCGCCGATGGCGGTCGCGACGCAGCAGGAGTTCGTGCTCGCGCGCCGGCTCGAGCGGGACGTAGCCGCGGGCACACCCGAGGCGCAGGCCTCCGCGCGGTCGGCCGTGGATGCGGCCCGCCAGCGGCTCCGCCTCTGGGAGATTCCGGAGGAGACAGTCGCCGAGGTCGAGCGCACCGGCGCGGTCCAGCGGACCGTCACCCTGCGGGCCCCCTTCGCGGGATACCTAATCGAGAAGTCGGTGCTGCTCGGCCAGCGGGTCATGCCCGGCGATCCGCTGTACAAGGTGGCCGATCTCAGCGTGGTCTGGCTCGAGGGCGAGATCTTCGAGCGGGATCTCCCGGCGCTCCGCGTGGGTGGGAAGGCGAGGGCGACCTTCCAGGCGCTGCCGGGCACCGAGCGCCGCGGGCGCATCACATACATCTCTCCCACGCTGGGTCCCGAGACCCGCACGGTGCGCGTGCGGGTCGAACTGGCGAATCCTGACTTCGCCCTCAAGCCCGGCATGTACGCCACCCTGCAGTTCTCCGGACCCATTGCGGAGGGACTCAGCGTCCCGCGCTCCGCCGTAGTCGTGACCGGCCGGCGCAACCTCGTGTTCCGGAAGGGGCCGGACGGGCGGTTCGTGCCGCGCGAAGTGGAGCTCGGCATCACCGCCGACGACCGCGCCCAGATCCTGGGCGGGCTCGTGGCGGGCGACACGGTGGTCGCCTCCGCCACGTTCCTGATCGATGCCGAGTCAAATCTCGGCTCGCAGCTCGGCGGCATGGGGAACATGCCGGGTATGGACATGGCGCCCCCCGATTCGTCGCGGAGGTGACAGCATGCTCCGACGTCTGATCGATTGGTCCATCGGAAACCGCTTCCTCGTGCTGGTCTTCGTGGTCGCCATTGCCGCCGCGGGTGCGTTGGCCGTGCTGCGGACGCCGCTGGAAGCGCTCCCCGATCTGAGTGACGTGCAGGTGATCATCCAGACCGAGTACAGCGAGCAAGCCCCCCGCATCGTGGAGGATCAAGTCACCTATCCGATCGCGGCCGAAATGCTGAAGGTTCCGGGCGCGCGGGTCGTGCGCGGCTACTCCTTCTTCGGCATCTCGTTCGTTTACGTGATCTTCGAGGACCGCACGGATCTGTACTGGGCCCGAAGCCGGGTCCTGGAATACCTCAACGGGCTCCAGAATCGGCTGCCCGCCATCGTCGCCCCGAAGCTCGGACCCGACGCGACCGGTCTGGGGTGGGTCTACCAATACGCACTCGAGGACACGACGGGGCGGCTCAGCCTGGCCCAGCTTCGGAGCCTGCAAGACTGGCAGCTGCGTTACGCGCTCACCGCCGTCCCGGCCGTATCCGAGGTGGCCTCGATCGGCGGCTTCGAAAAGCAGTACCAGATCGACCTCGATCCGTCTCGCCTCCAGGCGTACGGGGTATCCATTCCCCGGATCATGCAGGCGGTCCAAAACGCCAATGCGGATGTGGGCGCGATGGTGGTCGAGCTCGCCGAACGAGAGTACATGGTGCGTGGGCTCGGGTACCTCAAGTCCCTCGCCGACATCGAGCAGGTGGTCGTCTCTGCGACGGCCGATGGGACGCCGGTCCGCGTGGCCGAGCTCGGCCGGGTGAGCGTAGGGCCCGCCGTGCGACGAGGCGTGGCCGAGCTGGACGGGCGGGGGGACGCCGTCGGCGGCATCGTGATCATGCGGTTTGGGGAGAACGCACTCCAGACCATCCGCAGTGTGAAGGCAAAACTCGCCCAGATCGCCCCTGGGCTGCCTCCGGGCGTGGTGATCCGCCCGGTGTACGATCGGAGCGATCTCATCGAACGCGCAATCGGTACCTTGCGCAGGACGCTGGTCGAAGAGAGCCTCATCGTTGCGCTGGTCTGCATCATCTTCCTGCTTCACGCCCGTTCGGCGCTGGTGGCGATCGTCACGCTGCCTCTGGGCATCCTGCTCGCCTTCATCGGCATGCGGTGGGCCGGCGTCGGGGCCGACATCATGTCGCTCGGCGGCATCGCCATCGCTATCGGGGCGATGATCGATGCGGCGATCGTCATGATCGAGAACATGCACAAGCACCTGGAGCGCGCGCTGGACGCGAGGGGCGAGGAGGGCGGTGCCAGGCTCGACACCGGCCGGCTCACTCCGGCCGAGCGGTGGACAGTGGTGCGCGAGTCGGCGAAGGAGGTGGGCCCGGCGCTCTTCTTCTCCCTCCTCATCATCACCGTGTCGTTCGTACCCGTTTTTGCGCTGGAGGGCCAGGAAGGGCGGCTGTTCCGGCCCCTCGCATTCACCAAGACGTTCGCCATGGCTGCTGCCAGCCTCCTTTCGGTGACAGTGGTGCCGGTTGCGATGGGACTCTTCGTGCGGGGCCGCCTGTTCCGAGAACGTGCCAATCCGCTCAATCGGCTGCTCATTCGGCTCTATGATCCCGTGATCGCCTTCGTGCTGCGGCACCGCTGGGGCACCATCGGGGCGTCAGTGCTAGCGTTGATCCTGACCTGGGTACCGTGGAGCCGAATCGGCAGCGAGTTCATGCCCCCGCTAGACGAGGGCACGCTCCTTTTCATGCCGACTACGCTCCCGGGTGCGAGCGTCGCCCGCGCGCGGGAGATCCTTCGGATCCAGGACAGCCTGCTGACGACCTTCCCCGAGGTGCACCATGTCTGGGGTAAGGCCGGCCGCGCCGAAACGGCAACCGACCCAGCCGGGCTCGACATGATCGAGACCACGGTGTCGCTCAAGCCGGAAGCCGCCTGGCGGCCCGGGATGACCCAGGAGCGGCTCATTGCCGAGATGAACGAGGCCGTGCGGATTCCCGGCGTGACCAATTCGTGGACTATGCCGATCAAGGGCCGGATCGACATGCTGGCTACCGGCATCCGCACCCCGGTCGGCATCAAGATCTTCGGTCCCGATTTGGCGGAGCTCGAGCGTATTGGCAAGGCGGTCGAGCGATCGGTGGAGATGGTGCCCGGCACGCGGAGCGCGTTCGCCGAGCGCGCCGTATCAGGCTTCTATCTCGACATCGACATCGACCGGGCGGCGGCTGCGCGGCACGGATTGAACGTGGGGGACGTGCAGACGGTGATCGCGACGGCGGTGGGCGGGATGACGATCACGCAGACGGTGGAGGGGCGCGAGCGGTACGGCGTCCGGCTTCGGTACCCGCAGGAGCTCCGCGACACGCCGGAGCGGCTGGCCGAGGTCCTCATCCCGGTGGCCCACGCTGGGGTCGGGGCCGTGGCGACCGGTGGCATGGGCGGCATGGCGAGCGGAGGGGGGAGCCCCGTACCCGCCGGCCGGGAGGCTTTCGTGCCTCTGGGGCAGGTGGCAACCATCCATCAAGTGGCGGGGCCGATGGTGGTACGGACCGAGGACGCCCAACCGACGGCGTGGGTGTACGTGGACGTCGTAGGGCGTGACATCGGGAGCTACGTCGAGGAAGCCCGCCGCATGGTCGCGAACGAGGTCAAGCTTCCGCCGGGGTACACCATTGTCTGGAGCGGTCAATACGAGTACATGGAGCGCGCCAAGGAGCGGATGAAGCTCGTCATTCCGGCGACGTTGGCCATCATTTTCCTGCTGCTGTACCTCAATTTCCGGAATGTGACCGAGGCGCTGATGGTGATGCTGTCCATACCATTCGCGCTCGTGGGCGGGATCTGGCTGGTCTGGTGGTTGGGCTACAACTGGTCGGTCGGCGTCGCGGTGGGGTTCATTGCGCTGGCTGGTGTCGCCGCCGAGACAGGCGTCGTCATGCTCATTTATCTGGATCATGCGTGGGAGGCGCGCCGGGACGGCGTCCGCCTGCCTACGCTGCGCGATCTGTACGACGCCATTGTGGAGGGGGCCGTAGAGCGAGTGCGCCCGAAACTGATGACCGTCACCGCGATCATGGCCGGGCTGTTGCCGATCCTTTGGGGCGGCGGTGCGGGCGCCAGCGTGATGAAACGGATCGCCGCCCCGATGGTCGGGGGCATGCTGAGCAGCACGGTGCTCACCCTCGCGGTCATCCCGGCAGTTTACGCTCTCTGGAAGCAGCGCGAAGCAATGGGAGATTCCTGAATTCTCTCACAGTACTTTCATGGGCGCCGGCCCAGATGACGTAGGCGGGCAATCCGCAGTCACCGGCAGGAGGTATCTATGAGACTCGACGCACGCGCCTTCGGGATCGCGACGGGCATTGTCGCCGCGGTGTTGTTCAGTATCTGCGCACTTGCCGTGGCGGCCGCGCCCGGCCCGACCACCGCACTGGCCGGGTACCTAGTGCACACGGATCTCACAGGCATCGCCAGGGCGGTAACGTTCGGAAACTTCCTGGGTGGGCTTGTCATCTGGACAGTGGGGACGGCCGTTGCGTTTGGCAGCGCGGTGGGCATCTATAACCGGCTGATCCCACGAGCCTTCACCGCGGCAGCGATGCCGGCGCATGCGGAGCCGCAGCACGGATAGGTGCTGCGCGTGTGGCCATTGTCCCTCTCAGTCGTTCCGTGAGACCGGTGGTCGGCGCCGCAGACAAATTCCGGATCGGGGCTCAGCGCCGCAGTTCAGGTGCTGGGCCCTTCTGTTCGTCCTTCCAGGCTCCAGCCAACGCGACAACGGCCGAGTCCATGCCATAGCATGAAACATCAGCCGCACGAGCACCACTCGCGTCACGCACATCCACGAAGCAGGTGTCGCATGCTCGCCACGACGACCGGCATGCGGGCCACAGCGTCCAGATGTTCCGGGGCAGATTCTGGCTTTCGCTGCTGCTGACGCTCCCGACGCTGGTGTGGGGCCACATGCTCCCGCGCGCTTTGGGATACACCCCGCCTTACTTGCCCGGCGCGCACCTGTTACCGCCGGTCTTCGGCTCGGTTGTCTACCTCTACGGCGGCGCGCCGTTCGTTCAGGGAGCGTGGCGAGAGCTTCGCGCACGACTCCCCGGGATGTTGACCCTGATCGCTCTCGCGATCACGGTGGCATTCGGGTTCAGCCTGGCCGTGACCGCGGGGTACCCCGGCATGCCGCTGTGGGAGGAGCTCGCAACGCTCGTCACCATCATGCTGCTGGGCCACTGGATCGAGATGCGCTCGATCGCCCGGGCACACGGGGCCCTCGCCGAGCTCGCGAAACTGTTACCGGATACAGCGGTGCGGGTCGTGGCGCAGGGAGCCACCGAGCGCCACGAGGAGATACCCCTGTCAGAGCTGCACGACGGCGACATGGTGCTCATCCGGCCGGGCGCGACCGTATCGGCCGATGGCGAGGTCCGGGAGGGGCACAGCAGCGTCACCGAATCGATGATTACAGGAGAGTCGCGGCCAATCGAGAAGAATGTCGGAGACCGGGTGATCGCCGGTACCGTCAACGGAGCCGGTTCGCTGCGGGTCGAGGTAACAGGCACGGGAGAGCGGACCACGCTGGCCGGTATCGTGCGCCTGGTCGAGCAGGCGCAAAGCTCGCGTAGCCGAGCCCAGGCGCTGGCCGACCGGGCGGCCTTCGGGCTCACTGTGATCGCGCTCGCTGCCGGCGCCGTGACGTTGGTAGCCTGGCTCGCGGCAGGAGCGGAGTCGGCGTTCGCCGTCGAACGGCTCGTCACAGTGCTTGTCATCGCCTGTCCCCATGCCCTCGGGCTCGCGGTGCCGCTCGTCATCGCCATCTCCACCACGCTGGGTGCTCAGAACGGATTGCTGGTGCGCGATCGGCGGGGGCTCGAGGAAGCCCGCCTGCTGAATGCCGTCGTGTTCGACAATACCGGAACTTTGACACTGGGGGAGCACCGAGTCGTCGCGATGCTGTTGGCCAGCAAGGAGGTCACTGAGGGAGAGGCGCTGCGGTTGGCAGCCGCCGTCGAGCAGGACGCCGAGCATCCGGTGGCGCGGGCCATCGTGGCAAGCGCGCGTGAGCGTAGTCTCGATATTCCGCGGGCTGCCGGGTTCCAGGCGATTCCTGGCGAGGGCGTGCAAGCCGCGGTCGCCGGCCATCGGTTTGCCGTCGGGGGCCCAAACCTCGTAGCCCGGGTGGGAGTGGCGTTGCCGCCCGAGCTGCAGCAGTTCGCCGACACAGCGGCAGCGCGCGGTCAAGGTGCGATCTACTTGGTCGAAGAGGGCCGCGTGCTCGCGGCGTTTGCCGTGGCGGATGCTGTGCGCCCCGAATCGGCCGACGCCGTTCGCCGGCTGCATGATCTTGGGCTCGAAGTTGCGATGCTAACCGGCGACAGCCTGCCAGTGGCCGATGCCGTCGCGCGCGAGCTCGGCATCGACACAGTATTCGCGCAGGTTCTGCCTGATGCGAAAGCCGCGAAGATCGAGCAGCTGCAGAGGGAAGGGAAGCGGGTTGCGATGGTCGGGGACGGGGTGAACGACGCCCCCGCGCTGGTGACGGCGGACGTGGGGATCGCAGTCGGGGCAGGGACCGACGTTGCCGTCGAGGCGGCTGATATCGTGCTCGTCCGCAGCGATCCCCGCGACATCCCGCGGATCGTTGCCCTGTCGCGTGCAACCTACCGGAAGATGGTCCAGAACCTGTGGTGGGCGAGCGCCTACAACGTCGTTGCCATTCCGCTCGCCGCGGGTGTGCTGGCACGCGCCGGCATCCTTCTCTCACCGGCTATCGGCGCGGTACTCATGTCGCTCAGTACGATCATTGTCGCAGCCAACGCGCAGCTCTTGCGGCGCGCTCGTCTGTAACTCTGCAGTCCCACAACCTGCAGGGCCACCAGCTCAATCCTCGACTTCGAGGAGCGCCCGGCGCAGGTGATCGAGCTCCTCTGGCGTCGCGTCGACCGACTCGGCGGCAGCCGGTTGTTGACCAACCGAATCGCTAGCGTCAGCCGCGACGAGCGCGAGTGATTGCCGTCGTGCGCGCCGGCCGATCACGACCGCGAGCAGCACGGCTCCGAGCGTGATCGCGACGCCCGGCAGGAGATAGCCCCAGAGGTTGAAGCCGACGGGTTTGGGGGCCATCAGGGTCTTCTCGCCGTACTTCGCCACGAAGGCGTCCAGGATTTGCTGCGCGGTCTTGCCCTCTTGGCCGAGCGCCACGACCTCCTGATGCAGCTCCGGCGAATAGGTGCAGGTGAAGTCGGTGGTGCGACAAGTGAAGATGTCGAGGTTGCAGCCGCAGGTGCACTTGAGCTTCTGCTCGACGCTCTTGATCCACTGGTCGTTGTCGCCGGGCACCGTAGGAGCGCGGGAGCGCCCTGTGATCGTCGGGTCGCGAAGCCTGCCTTGAGGGCCCCCTCCTGCCATCGGGTCCTGCGCCGCCAAGTGACTCAGTGAAGGTGCGATCATGCCCGCGAGCGCCCATCGGACGAGCTGTCTCCGCTCCTGGACGTGTTCACCCACTCGTGTGCTGCGCCCAGTCATGCAGTGCCTGCGTTCGTCAGCGTGGCCCGATAGCCGGACTGCACCGGACGCGGCGTCCGTATCGTCGGGCCTCCACCCGGCCACATGGTGGTGAGTCCCCCGAGCACCAGCACGCCGCCGCCGAACCAGACCCACCATACCAAAGGATTGAGGTTGAAGCGGTACACCGCCTGTTCCGTGCCGTTCACTGCGCCCGCGAACACGACGTAGATATCCTCCCGGAGATCGCTGAGGATGCCCACCTCGGTGGACGGCTCGAACGTGGGTCGCCGGAAGCTGTCCACGTGCTGCCGCTTCTCCGACGTAATCAATCCCAATCGCTTGCCGTCGCGGCGTACCTCCACCGTGGCCGCGGAGACCAGCCGGTTCAGGGCCTCGTACTGCGAGATGCCCATGTGAGTGAACCTGTAGGTATGGCCGTAGGGGCTCCGCACGTCGACCGATTCACCTGCCCGAAGCGTTGCCTCGCGCTCTTCCTTGAACGCCATGCCGGCGAACGCGACGAAGTAGATCAAAATCCCCACGTGAACCAGGTAGCCGCCATAGCGCCTGCGGTTGCGGGCGACCAGGCGCCCGAGCGCCAACGGCGGATTTTCCCCGTGCATTCGCATCCGGGCGCGCACGCCGCGGGCGAACTCCTGTACGACCGTCGCCGCGGCGAAGCCGGCGAGCGCAAGCGCCATGAGGGGGTAGACATCGCGCATTCCTGTTGCCAGGAGCGCTCCGAGCGTCACCAAGGCGGTCACCACCGGGGCTACGAACTGGCGCCGGAGGTTGGCGATGGACGCCCGTCGCCACGCGATCAGCGGTCCGATGCCGGTCAGCGCCAGGAGCCCGAGCCCCAGTGGTACGTTCACCCGGTTAAAGAACGGCGGGCCCACCGTGATCTTGATCCCGCGCACCGCCTCCGAGAGAATCGGGAACAGGGTGCCCCAGAGCACCGAGAACGCGATCCCCACCAGCGCCAGGTTGTTGAAGAGAAACGCGGCTTCCCGACTCACCATCGAGTCGAGCTCGGCCTCGGGCTCGAGCAGCGGCCAGCGGGTATACAGCAAGGTAAAGGCGAAAGTCCCGGCAACGATCAGGAAGACCAGAAAGAAGTAGCCGACGTTTGATTGCGTGAAGCTGTGCACACTCGCGATCACGCCGGAACGGGTGATGAAGGTGCCGAAGATGCTGAGGAGAAAGGTCCCGACGATGAGCCCGAGGTTCCAGCGCTTGAGCATGCCACGCTTCTCCTGGATCATCACCGAGTGGAGGAACGCCGTCATCGTGAGCCACGGCAGCAGGCTGGCGTTCTCTACCGGATCCCAGGCCCAGTAGCCGCCCCACCCCAGCTCGACGTACGCCCACCACATCCCGAGCGTGATGCCGATGGAAAGGAAGAGCCAGGAGACGAGCGTCCACTTCCGGATGGCGTGAATCCATCCGGTATCGAGCCGCCGGGACAGGAGCGCGGCCACGGCGAAGGCGAATGGAATGGTGATGCTGATGTAGCCCAGGTAGAGCATCGGCGGGTGCACCACCATGCCGATGTTCTGCAGCTGCGGATTGAGCCCGCGGCCGTCTGGGGGCGTGAACGGGAGCCGCTCGAATGGATTCGCCGCGAAGAGCATCACGCTGATAAAGAACACCAGGACCGCGGAGGTCACCCCGGCGACGTGCGGAAGCAGATGGGCGTGGCGGCGAGGGGTCAGCGCCTGCGCCAGGCTGCCGAATAGCGACAATACCACAGCCCAGAAGAGCAGCGAACCTTTCTGGCCTGCCCAGAAGCCGCTGACGATGTAGTAGGTCGGGAGGTTACGCGACGTGTACGCTGCCACGTACTCGATATTGAAGTCGTGGCTGATGAGGCCCTGCCAGAGGGCCAACGAAGCGACCGCAAGGCAGCCGAACAGCGCATGAGGAGAGCGGGTAACCGCTGCCTGCAGCTCCGGCCGGCCCTGCCCGATGCCAGACAAGGCGATCACGCTGCACCAGACGCCGATCAGCATTGCCGCCCAGAGGCAGAACTCACCGAGGATGGTCATTGTGCGGCGCTCCAGAAAGCGTGGGCGAAGGAGTAAAGAATACGGCACATGAGCGGTGCGGGACAGGGCAGAAGCACCGACTTCCCGCAGCACGGACAGCGGTACCCGCGCTGGGCGTTCGCGGAGGAAATTCCGCTGGGTTTCATGCTTTCTTCATGATCGCGGCATCACTTTGGGCTCTGGTTTCAGAGGGCGCTCCGTTTGCGGCGTTGCGGAGATTCTCCGGACGCGCAATACTTTTGCCCGGTCGACTCGTGCTCGGGCGTCGCCGTGTGCCAGCACCCCATCACTCATTAGGCGATGCGGCCCTTCGTGAAGCTCTTCGGGTTGATCCTCGGCTTCGTCCTCCTCGGCGCGCCACTGGTCGCCCTGGTCTGGGACGCGCTCAATCAGCTAGTGGCAGGGCACGTCGAGGGCCGGCGAGTCGGGACCGGACTCGCAGGGCTTCTGCTCTTGGCCATTTTGCTTCGTCTGCTTGCGCGGGCCGTGCACCGTTGGGACGGACTGCTGGAGGGCGCTGCCGAACGGCTGCGCTCGGGAACGACCCGGTGAGCGAAACGGAGCGGCCCGGCTCCTCCCGTGTGGCGCCGGAGGGCTTGCATGCGCCCGAGCGGACAGAGCTGCCGCCCGAGGAGGAGCCCGTCACGACCGGCACCTTGTTTCTCACGATCGTCATCCTGATGGTTATCGCCGCGGTGTGGGCGATCATGTACTGGCAGCTCGTTGAACGCTGATCCTGCGGTCGACCGCGCACCGGCGCGATTCCGCGGCGCGCCATCGCCTCGCGCAGTGACGCACTGCCTATGAAGGTTCACACCTACGAGAGAGCGTTCCTTGCAGCCGGCGGGATTGTCCTCGTTGCCTGCTTGCTCGCCTTGCTCTACGCGTCTGTCGGCATGGGTATCCACCTGCCCGGGCGCGCCGGCGAGATCGATCCGCAGAAGGTATATCGGACGCCGCCCTTCGATCGCCCTGGGGTGCGCCAGATCGGACCGGACCGGTACGAAGTGGTCGTTGTCGCGCAAGCCTGGGCGTTCAACCCGGCGGAGATCCGCGTGCCAGCGCAGGCCGAGGTAACGTTCATCGCCACGACCATAGACATCATCCACGGCTTCTATGTCGCGGGGACGCGCGTCAACAT
>DASSUE010000018.1:0-2326 GCA_035707305.1 Gemmatimonadales bacterium | reverse complement strand
GCCGGGTCTCGTTGCCGACCGCTTCCGCCATCGCATCGAGATCGTGCACCCCGCGCAGGTCGAGTGGTATTCGCCGGACACGGGCGCCGAGCCGCTCCGCCATGTTCACCAGGTGCGGAAACGTCGGATCGGCGGTCACCAGTTCACCCCCGCCGCGGAAGCATGCGATCGCGGCAAGGGCGAGTAGCTCGCTCGAGCCGGTGCCGAGCAGTACGTGGGCCGGCGTGACACGCTCTTGCTCCGCGATCAGCCCTGCGAGGCCGTCAAACTCCTCCGAATCCGCGTAGCGATTCGCACGGTTGAGTGCCGCCTGGGCCGCGCGCACGGCCGACGCCGGAGGTCCGTGCGGATTTTCGTTGAAGCAGAGCCGGAGCGTGGCCGGTTCCGGTGCCGCTGGCACCAGCGCCCAACCTGCGTCGCCGCGCGAGCTTCGCCCGGTGGACGGGAGCGCCATCGACCCCGCCAGCGCCGTGCAGCAGGCGAGCCAGTCGCGCCGGCTGACCGTGGTGGTCACGACGCGCCCGCCCGGGCGAACCTTCGATACGCTTCGGTACCCGTATCACGGCGACGCATGCAGTGGTTCCTTAGGATGGGCGGCGGTTGGCCGAAACATACTCCGCGGGAGAATGCATGGGACGGGTGTCGCTCATTGTGAACGGCCAGGCGCGAAGCGCCGATGATCGGGCGATCGGCCGGGTACGGCAGGCCTTCGCCGACGCAGGTGTACAGGTGGACCTGCGAATCGTCTCCGCCGCTGACCTCGAGGCAGCGGTGCGGGCGGCGGCCGACACGGGGATCGTCGCGGTCGGGGGCGGCGACGGTACTCAGTCGACGGCGGCGGCGGTTCTGGTCGGTACCGGCGCGACGCTCATCCCGGTTCCGGTCGGCACCATGAATCACTTCGCGCGGCGGCTGGGGATCGGCTCGGCAGTCGACGCCGCGCGCGCCGTGACCGAGGGGCACCCGATGCAGGTGCCGGTGGGCTCCGTCAACGGCCGGGCATTCATCAACAACGTGAGCCTGGGCATCTACCCGCGGTTTATTCGAACCCGGGAGCGGCTGCGTCCGACCATGGGATATGCCGTCGCCAACGGCGTGGCCGGCCTCCACGCGCTGTGGCGGCTCCGTCGGGTGATGATCAACATCGAGGCATGTGGTCGCGAACGGGACCGCTCGGTGGCGGGCATGTGGATCGGACTCGGGCGAGGCAGCTTCCAGCTTCCGGAGAACGCGGAGCCGATCGCGGCGCGGAGCTTTGAGGTCGTCATCGCCCCAGGGCGGACCCGGCTTCGCCTTGTCGCCGACGCGATCCGTACCGTCGCGACGTTGCGCCGAGGCGAGCCGCCCCATCTCGCCGGCCTGGAGACGCTCCACGCGCCCGTGGTAAAGCTTCGCTGCCCCGGTCTGCTCGACCTGGCCCGCGACGGCGAAGCCGAGCGGGTCACGCCGCCGGTGACGCTGATCGTGCTGGAGAGGGCGCTGGAGGTGAAGGCACTCGAGCCGCTCCGCGCGGCCGATTCCCCGATGCCCTGCGCGGATCAGGCGCCCGCAGGCTGGGGACCTACGATGTCAGCCGGGTGAACTCCGGATCGTCATGCAACCCGGCGAAATTTGGATCGAGCCGAAGCCACGCGGGCGATACGTAGAAGGGCAGGGACAGGAGGGTGCGGAGCGTCGCTGTTGCCTCGGCCGTGCGCCCCACCCGCGCCTGGACGCAAGCCAGCCGGTACACCATCAGCGTTCCCACCAGCGCGTCTTTCGCAATCGGCAGCAGGGCGACACTGCGCTCGGCGTTGTGCACCGCCTCGTCCGCACGCCCGATTGCCGCGTACGCGAGTGCCAGCCGGGAGTGGCGGTCGGCGTCGTCCTCGGCCTCGGGGTCCGTGGTCAGGTGCCGAATCACGCGCTGGGCCTCGGCGCGCCCACGCGCGCTGTCGCCCCGCTGGAGATAGATGCTCGACCGAACCAGCTGCAGCCAGGTGCTGTCGCCGTAGAAGGCGTCCGGCGTCAGTTCCAGAACCCGGCTCTGCTGGGCCGCATCCAGCAGCCAGGCCAGATCCCAATAGGTCGCGACGAACGCCAGCAGCTCGTCGCGCGGCATCCGGGACTCACCGGCACGAATGGCGGCCTGGGCGTCCTGCAGCTTCCCCTCGCCCAGCCACGCCATGGCGCGAAGCTGGTACGCTTCCGCGTTGGTTGGGCCGAGGATGACGTAGCGATCTGCCGCTGCGCGAGCCTCGGGATAGCGCCGAAGCCACAGCAGATTCGTCGCGAGCCCGGCGGCATGCCCCGCGGCCGCGGGATCCAGCTCCACCGCGCGACGGCG
>DASSUE010000017.1:0-18258 GCA_035707305.1 Gemmatimonadales bacterium | reverse complement strand
CGCGAGCGGGCAGCTCACGGACCTCCGCGCCGATCGGGCCAGCACGGTGGGAGATCAGGTCGGCGCCACGCTGCATCTTCTCTTTCCCGCGCTGCCGCTCGCCGGACTGGAGCAGGCGAGCCAGTGGACCGACACCACGCGTCGATCGCTCAAGGTTGATGCGTTCGACGCGACGGAGACGGCGGTCACCACATATCGCGCCACCGGCGCGGATGGTCGCGCCATCACGATCGAGAGCAGGACGACGTTCGAGCGAACGGGGAAGGGCGGGGCCGCGACGCAGCCCATGGAGATGACAGCGGGCGGTGCTCGCCGCGGAGTATACCGGTTCGGGCGTAATGGGGGCGTGCTGACGGCGGAGGGAAGTGATTCCGCCGAGATCACGATCTCGGTGCCGGCCGTGGGACAGACCGTGCCGGTGAGCCAACGGGCCACCTGGTCTATCCAAAGCCTCGCGAAGTGAGTTGGTGAGGGCGAGGCCTTCGAGCCGCGCGGCGTTCGCCCTCGTGTTGGCGGTCGGCTGCACGCGGCCCGGCCTGGTCGAAGGGCCGTTGTCGAATCCGACGGTCATGACTTCGATGGGTGCGGGCGACAGCGCCGTCCCCGTGATCAACGGCGGCTATGGATCCGCCCTCGCGGTGGACCCGCACGATCGCGCCGCCGTCTACCTCCTCACCGATCGCGGCCCGAACGTCGCCGCCGCTGAATCGGGACAGAAAGTGTTTCCGGTCCCGGCGTTTGCACCCCGCATCGGCCGCTTCCGCATCCGCGACGGGGTCCTGGTGCTGGAGGACACCATCGTACTGCGGGCCCACGACGGGGTCCGCCTCAGCGGATTGGCGCAGCCGCCGGGTCCGGGCAGCACGAACGAGGTTGCCGTTGGTCCCGATGGTGCGCTGCTTGGGCGCGGTGGATTCGATCCCAACGGCTTCGACCCAGAAGGCCTGGTGCGACTGCCCGACGGGAGCTTCTGGGTCTCGGATGAATACGGGCCGTATCTCCTGCAGGTCGATCCATCCGGCCGCGAGCGCGCGCGCGTAAGCCCCTTCGGCGGCGCCCGGCCGCTTCCGGCGGTGTTGGGCCGGCGGCGGCCGAATTGCGGCATGGAGGGTCTGACAATCCTGCCGAACGGCGGCACCCTCGCGGGGATCATGCAATGTGCGCTGGACAACCCGCCGCCCGGTGGCCGGCACAACCGGCTCACCCGGCTCCTGCTCTACGACACGCGGACCGGCCTCTCGCGGCAGTATCTCCATCTGCTCGATCATGACACGTACCTGAACAGCGAGATCGCGGCGCTGGATTCACACCGCTTTCTCGTGATCGAGCGCGACCTTCGGTGGCCGGGACAGCCCGGGGCATTCAAGCGGATTCACCTGATCGACATCGGTGGCGCGACCGACGTGACTGGCGAGCCGGCCGCCCCTGGTGGTCGGTTGACAGGGGGAAAGACGCTGGAAGAGCTCACCGCCGGAGCGGTTGATCCCGCGGCCGTTCTGGCCCGGCACGGGGTGCGGGTCGCGAGTAAGCACCTGGTGGCGGATCTGGTGACCGACCTGCGGGGATGGAGTCACGACAAGCCGGAGGGTCTTGCCGTACTGGACGACTCCACGGTGCTGGTGTCGAACGACGATGACTTCGGGGTGACCAGCAGCGATCCCGCCGGCCGAGTGCGGCGAAAGACGAATCCGGTGACGGGCCGGCCCGATTTCGCCGAGGTACGAGCGGTACGGCTGCGCCCTAGGCCACCCAGCCGCTAATCGGCTTCCCTTTCGTCTAGTCCACCAGTCGCAGGGGCATGACGAGCGCCAAAAAGCTGGCCGGATCGTTCCAGCCCACCGGCTCGATGGTCGCCGCACGCTCCGGTGCCTTGAAGGTGAGGCGCACCTCGTCGGTGGGGATGTACTTCAGAATCTCGAGCAAATACGCCGCGTTGAAGCCAATCTCCAGCGGATCTCCGTCGTAGGCGACGGTGACCTCTTCCTGGGCTTCACCCAGATCGGGGGTCTGCACCGACAGCTTGCAGCTGCCGCTGGCAAAAGCCATCCGGATCCGGTGGGTCTGGTCGCTGGCCACGATGCTCATCCGGCGGAGCGCCGCGGTCAGCGCCGCTTTGTCAGCGGTCGCCGTCTTGTCGTTCTCGCGCGGGATAACTTGCTCGTAGTTGGGATATGGTCCCTCGATCAGCCGGGTGAAGATCTGGGTCGTGGCGGACCGGAACCCGAGGTGGTTCTCGCTCCGCGCCACCTCGACCTCGTCGGCCGCCGCGAACAGGCGGCGAATCTGCTCCAGGGCCTTGGGGGGCACGATGAGATCGGCTTGGCCACCTCCCGCAGCGGCCGTGGGCACGTCCATCCGCGCCAGCCGATGCCCGTTGGTGGCCACCATCCGCATCCGTTCCGGCCGGAGCTCCCACAGGACGCCGTTGAGAATGGGCCGGCTCTCCTCCGTGCTCGCCGCGAACGCCACGTGTCCGATGAGCTTCTGCAGATCCTTGGCCGACGCCCGCCAGCCCCCATCGAACTTGACCGTAGGGAAGGCGGGGAACTCCTCGCGAGGCAGGCCGAGGAGCCGGAACTTGGAGCGCCCGCACTCGATGCTGACCCGCTGCTCGCCGCTGGCGATGATGCGGATCGGATTGCTGGGCAGCTCGCGGACGATCTCCAGCAACTTGCGGGCCGGGAGCGTGATGGCACCTTCCTGGTCGAGCGATGCGGACACAGTTGTGCTCACGGCGATATCCAGGTCAGTGCCGGAAAGACGAAGCCCATCACGCGACGCCTCCAGCAGGAGATTCGCGAGCACCGGCAGCGTCGTCTTCGTGGGCACGCTCGCCGCGACGGCGACGAGTCCCTCCTGCAACTGCTCCCGCGTAATCGTGAGCTTCATCCGCTCCTCAGCGTGCTACTAATAAGAACTACGGGACCATTAATAGAACTAGCAGTAGTAGTAGAGGCTCGGGACATGTGGATCGGCGACGCAACTAGCCATCGCATCGTGCCCTGAGCTCGATATCGCATGTCGGCGGTCTGTGGACGGTGCGCAGTTTTCCGGTTGCGGCCGACACCGTCCAGACTGCTCACATCGCTTCCACGCGCACGGGGATTATTCTGCGCACAACTCCTGTTTGGCGTATTCCACTTTCTCTCGGAACATGCGGTCGCGCGACATCTGCCGAGTCACCTTGTCCACGCTGTGGATGACCGTGGAGTGGTCCCGGCCGCCGAACGCCTGCCCGATCTCGACCAACTGCATCTGCAGCAGTTCGCGCGCGAGGTACATGGCGATCTGACGCGGCACGGTGAGGGTCTTGATGCGCGCCTTGGAGCGGAGCCCCTCCGCCGTGACCCCCCAGCGCCGTGCCACGACCTCCTGGACCCGGTGGATGGTGGGAAGCGGCTTGACCCGGGCGTCGGTGACCTCCTCACCGGGACGGATCTTGTCCGAGAGGGCCTCGCGCGCCAACTCGATCGTGATCTCCTTGTGCTTCAACGAGGCGAACAGCAACAACTTGATGATGCAGCCCTCGAGCTCCCGCACATTGGACCGGACGTGCTCGGCGATGAAGCGCAGCACGTCGTCCGGGATGGCCATCTCGAGGTGGTCCTGCTCCTGCTTCTTCCGGAGGATCGCGATGCGGTGCTCGAGGTCGGGCTGCCCGATGTCGGCCACCATACCGGACTCGAACCGGCTCACCAGACGGGCCTCGAGGCCGGGAATTTCCTTGGGCGCGCGGTCGGACGTGAGGACGATCTGCTTGTTGGCCTGGTGGAGAGCGTTGAACGTGTGAAAGAACTCCTCCTGCGTCTGCTCCTTGCCTTCCAGGAAGTGGACGTCGTCCACTAGGAACAGGTCCACCTCGTTGCGGTAGCGGCGGCGGAAATCGGGCATGGTCCGCCCGTGGATGCTCTCGATCACCTCGTTCAGGAACTGCTCGGCGCCGACGTAGAGCACCCGGGTGTCGGGCGCCCGGCGGAGCCGGGCGTGCGCGATGGCCTGCATCAGGTGGGTCTTGCCCAGCCCGGTGGCCCCGTAGACGAACAACGGGTTGTACGTCTTGCCCGGCGCCTCGGCGATGGCGTGCGCCGCCGCGGCGGCGAGCTCGTTGGACTTGCCGATGACGAATGTCTCGAAGGTGTAGCGCTCGTTGAGCGGCTGGTTGCTGCCGCCGTTGCTGGCGGCGGCAGTCGCCGCCCCCGCGCTCTGCGGGACGAAGAAATCCATTTGCGGCCGCCGCTGACGCTCTTCCTGCACTTTGAAGACGATCACGGCGGGACGACCGACGACCCCCTCGGCCAAGCGGGAGAGCAGGGGGCCGTGCTTCGTCTCATTCCATTCTGCGGCGAAGTGATCCGGTGCGCCGACAACCAATTGCTCGCCTTCGAGGCTGATCGCCTCGGTGGGCTCGAGCCAATTGCGAATGACATCGGCAGGGAGTTCTCGCTGCGCCGCATCGAGGATGCGCTTCCAAGCTTCCTTGGCTGAGAGCTGCATCGCTACTCGAAAACGGTGGGAGATTGATCAAGGGCAGCCGATTCTACGGATCGGCTGTGGAAAAGTCAACCAGTGTGGCGAGCGGTCCTCACCACGCTCGCGTGACGAACCGAGGCCTCTTGCGGAGCGCGAGCATCGCATTCACGAAATCTCGCCTTGGGTTCGACCCTTGCGGCCGTGCGCGCGTGTCGCGCTTGACGCCCTGCCGCCGTGCCAGGTAGCTTCCCCGGCTCACTTGGAGGATCGTCGGGAACATGAAGCCGTCCTATCGCCCGCGGAATAAGAAGCGCACGGCCAAGCACGGCTTCCGCGCCCGCATGGCCACACGGTGGGGCCGGGCGGTCCTTTCGCGCCGTCGCAAGAAGGGCCGCAAGCAGCTCACCGTACGCGCACCTTCCAAGCACGGGGGCAGCTGACGGCGGCCAGCCTCCCGCGAGCCGCTCGGCTCACGCGGGCGGCCGATCTGCGCCGCTGCCTGACCCACGGGCAACGCCGCCGTACCCAGCACCTCGACATGATCTGGATGGAGAATTCGACGGGCCACTCGCGCATCGGACTGATCGTCGCCAGGCATCAGTCCTCCGCGGTGGCCCGCAACCGTTTGCGGCGGCGACTCCGAGAAATCTGGCGGTGCCATCTGCGCGACTCGGTGCCGGCGTGGGATGTTGTCGTCCGGGCGCGACGCGAGGCCGACCGCGCCAGCTTCGACCAACTGCGGAACGAGCTCATCGCGTGGAGCGAACAGGCCGCCCCGGCCCGGTGAGCTCCGCCTCCACCGCGGCCGTCGCCTCGCTGATCCGGGGATACCAGCGATTCATCTCGCCGGCACTTCCACCAGCATGCCGGTTCACCCCCTCGTGCTCCCAGTACGCACTGCAGGCCGTGACGCGCTACGGCGTCGCCCGCGGCGGCTGGCTGGCGGTCCGGCGGCTCGCGCGCTGCCACCCCTTCCACCGGGGCGGCCCCGATCCGGTTCCCTGACGTGAGCGCCTGAGCGTGGAACGTCGCGTCGTCTGGGCCATCATCCTGATGATGGTCATCGCGATCGCCCCTGCGATCTTCGTCAAGAAGCCGGCCCGGCCGGCGGCCCGCAGCGGCAGCGCAACCGCAGGTGATTCGCTGCCCACCGTTCCAGTGCTGCCAGCGAGCCCGGCTCAGACGCTCAGCCCCCCCCGCGCCGCGGCGCAGGCGGATACGGTTCCGGGCGACACGGTCGCGATCTCGTCGGCGCTCTACGACTACCGGATGAGTACGCGGGGCGCGCGATTGGTCGCTGCGACGCTGCACCGATACCGGACCATGGCGCGGGGACAGAGCGGCCCGGTTCAATTGCTGCCGGACGACAGCCATCTCCTCGCCCTGACCCTCGTCAACGGAGCCGATACCGTCGACCTCGGCCGGTGGACCTTCACGCCGTCTGCCACCTCGCTGAATGTGCGGCAACAGCCAGCCACGCTGCGGCTGACCGGAACCGGCGGTGCGTACGCCGCCGACCTCGAGTACACGTTCGCGCCGGACGAGTACCGCGTTGACGTGCGCGGACGGGTTCGGGGGGTCGGCCCAAACGGTGGGCTGCTGTTGATCGGCCTCGGGCCGGGGCTGAGCCAGACCGAGGCCGACTCGGTCGAAAATCTCCGCGAGCTCGCGTTAGTAACCAGCCACGAAGGGACCGAGCGTACCAGCTTCGCCGATCTCGAGGCCGGCAAGCCCAAGACGATGAGCGGCCCGTTCGAGTGGGCCGCCATCAAATCCAAGTATTTCGTCACGGCCGTGCTGGGCTTCGACAGCGCGGGCGGCCGGATCGCCGGCGTCACGGCCACCGCCCCCAGCACCGCGGGTGAGAATCCATCGCGGGCCGATGTCCGGCTGAGCGTTCCCGTCGGGCCCGACGGCGCGTTCAACTATGCGCTGTACGCCGGCCCCATGGAGTACGAGCGGCTGAGCCGGGTTGGGCATGACTTCGACGACGTCAACCCGTACGGATGGCCGGGCTTTCGAACGCTGATCCGATTCTTCGCGGTGCCCACGCGCTGGCTCCTGGTGTGGATGCACGAATCGCTTGGCCTCGCCTACGGCGTCGTGCTGGTCGTGTTCGGGATCCTGGTGCGGGTGATCCTCTGGCCGCTCAATCAAAAGGCGATGCGCGCCAGTATGCAGATGCAGGCCGTTCAACCCTTAATGAAGGAAATCCAGGATCGGTACAAGGACGATCCGCAGCGGCTGCAGCAGGAGATGTTCAAGCTCTACAAGGAGCACAACGTCAATCCGTTCGGCGGGTGCTGGCCGATGCTGCTCCCGATGCCGGTGTTGTTCGCGCTGTTCTTCGTGCTGCAGAACAGCATCGAGCTCAGGGGAACGTCATTCCTCTGGATCCCCGATCTCGCGCGTCCCGACCCGGTCTACATCATCCCGCTGGTGATGGGCATCTCGATGTATGCGCTCACCAAGGTGGGGCAGCTCGGCATGGAGCCGAATCCCCAGATGAAGATGATGCTCTACTTCATGCCGGCGGTCATGACGGTGTTGTTCGTCAACTTCCCGTCCGGGCTCAACCTGTACTACGCCGTGAGCAACATCGCGAGCATCCCGCAGCAGTGGCTCCTGGCCCGAGAACGGATGCGGCGCAATCCGCCGGCGCCGCCGGCGCCGCCGCCCGCGGTTCCGTCGAAGCGCAAGAAGCAACCGTCCTAACCGCGGCCGCCGGCCCCCCGTGACCGCACGGCTTCGATGCTGTCAGATACGATCGTAGCGCTCGCCACCCCGCCGGGCCGGTCGGCGATCGCCGTGGTCCGGCTGAGCGGAAGCGACGCGTTCACAATCGGCGGGCGTGTGATCGAGGGGTTCCGAGCGGCGCCGGCGCGCCGGGTCACGCTGGCGACCTTCCATACGGCCGACGGCACCTCCATCGACCGCGGCTTGTACACCACGTTTCCCGCTCCAGCGAGCTATACCGGCGAGGACATGATCGAGCTGTCCTGCCACGGCGGGCTTGTGGTGCCGGTGCAGCTCGTCGCCGCGCTCCAGGCCGCGGGGGCCCGGCCCGCCTCGCCGGGCGAGTTCACTCGGCGAGCGGTGCTCAACGGCAAGCTCGACCTCCTCCAGGCCGAAGCGGTGGCCGACCTGATCGATGCCACCGCGACGGTGCAGGCCCGCGCCGCGCTGGCACAGCTCGACGGCGGCTTGTCCAGGCGCCTGGTCGAGCTCAGGGAGCGGCTGCTCGACGTCGAGGCATTGCTCGGCTACGAGATTGACTTCCCAGGTGAGGACGACGGGCCCGTGGCGAGCTCTACCATCGCCGACACGCTCGCGGTGGCAGCCGACCGGGTCCGTCGCCTGCTCGCATCGGCGCCCGCCGGTGAGCGACTCAGAGAAGGTGCTCTGGTCGTGCTCGCCGGCCGGCCGAACGTAGGAAAGTCGTCGCTGTTCAACGCCCTGCTCGGCCAGGAACGGGCACTGGTCACCGAAGTAGCCGGCACCACGCGCGACGCGATCGAGGCCCACACGGAGTTCCAGGGATGGCCGGTTCGTCTGGCCGATACGGCGGGCCTTCGCGCCGTGGACGATCCGGTCGAGCGTCTCGGCGTTGCGGTCAGCCACCGCTGGCTCGCGGCCGCGGACTTGATCCTGCTCTGCGCCGAGGCTGGACGCCTGCTCGGAGCCGACGAGGAACAACTGGCCGCGGAAGGGTCGGTGCTCGTGGTGCGCACCAAGGCCGACCTGGCGCCGGACGGCGGCGGTGGGCTTGCCGTCTCGGCGATCACGGGCGAGGGGCTGGACCGGCTACGACGAGTCGCGGGCGACCGCCTCTTCGGCCATCGGCTGCAGCTCGCGGACCTGGAACCCGCGCTCACTCGAGCCCGCCACGTCGAGGCGCTCAGGCGCGCGCTCGCGGCACTGCACGACGCCGAGCCCCACCTCACATCTGGTGGCGACCCCGTCCTCGCGGCGCACCATGTACGCGAGGGGGTGCGGGCTCTGGACGAGCTGATCGGCGTGGTGGACGTCGAGGAGGTCCTGGGGCGGATTTTTGCGGGATTCTGTATCGGAAAATGAGAGATGAGTGACAAGTGACGAGAGACAAGTGATAGGACCGGCGTCACTTGTCACTTGTCTCTAGCGTTTGTGGCTGCCGTCGCAGAACGGCTTTGTCCGCGAGTAGCCGCATCCGCAGAGGCGTACCTGGCCGGGGTGTTTTTCCGACGGCGGTGGGATGAGCTCGTTGCCGTCGTTGTCGCGTACTACGATGGGCCCCTCGACGACGAGCGGCCCGGACGGCTTCCATCTGATACGGATGACGGGATCGGCGTCCGCCATGCCGAAGGGTACACCGCCCTCAGGCGGTCTGGATACCCCGTGAAGCGTCGTCGACCGCCTGGAAGTCGGATGCGCCGGCGCGAAGCGCCTCAGGCAGCCCGCGGGCGGACACCATCGCCTCGGCCATCCGGTATCCCAGGTAATACCCGGCCCGTTCCGGAATGACCCGCCCGCTCACAAGCCGTGCGGCCGCGCTCATGCCGCCGGAGAGATAGCGGAGCCGGAGGCCGAGTCCCGCAAGGTCGAGGTCTCCGTCCACCGCACGCCGCAGGAACGCTTCCAGCTCGCGGAGGCGATGATACTGGCGTCGGGTGTACCCGAAGTAGTCCGCGGGGTCGAAGCCCGGCGCGACCGCACGCGAGCCGTGCACCGCAAGTCCTTCGTTCAAGAGGAGCTCGCGCAGCGTGGAGCGGCTCCCGGTCTGCCAATAATCGTAGTAGCCGCCCTGGTCGGTAATGATCCGCCGCAAATCGCTCTGGCTGGTCTGCGACGTGTATCGGACGGTATGAGCGAGCTCGTGGGCGATCCACAACGGGATCAGGTCCGCGGGGAGCCCCATGCCGAGCGTTTCCGGATTGGCGCGCCCGGTAAAGTGTTCCAGGCAGATGAAGGCGATGCCGCGTCCTCCCACGACGAGCTCGCCCGCGTTCGCGCCACCGACACCCACCAACAGATAACAGTCCGTAGGACGATCGATTTGGAACAATTCCTCCGCTCGCGCCACGGCCTCCTCGGCGAGGCGCACGACATCGACGTCCGCGGCGAGGCGGCGAAGATCGTCGTGGTTCGCGCCGAGCGCACGCGCGATGACTTCATCGGCGTGCGGTCCGTCCGGATCGAGCACGTAGTTGCGCCAGTACGCATCGAGCACCGGGCGATGCGCATCGCGGTACCGCTGGTAGGCTGCCTCCGGATTGTCGGCATCGAGCACTGCAAGAAAATCAGGCAGGAGATTGATCAGCACGCGGCAGGATACGAAGCGGGGTCGACCGGCGCAAGGGAGCGGGGCGATTGCAGCGGAGGCGCCGCGAGCCGCAAACAAACGGGGCTCCGGCCGTCACGGGAGCCCCCCTTCACTGCAGGCAGGCCGCCGACTCAGTGCTCCTGCTTCTTCTTCTTGGAGACCTCGTCGAGGAAGCGCCGTTCCGCCGGCGTGAGGCTGCTCAGCCCTTCGGCGCTGATCTTGTCGAGCACGCGGTCCACTTCTGCGGCGACCGCGTCGGCCTCGGCCCGCCGGCGGGTGCGGGCCGGCGTGACCGGCGTGGGGCGAGCCGGCTCGGCCGCACCGGACTGCACCATCACCACTCGCTCCACCGAGCGCACCGGGGTGGGACCGCCGCGGCGCGAGACCGCCTGCAGCCGGAAGAACACGTAGCCGAACATCATGCCGCCCACGTGGGCCAGGTGGGCAACCTCGCTGTTCGTCCAATACAGGGCGCCGAACACGTCGATGGCCGCGAGGACGGCGACGAAGGTCCGGGCCCGCATCGGGATGGGCAGCGGGAACAGGATCAGTTCGGCGTCGGGCCAGAACATGGCGTACGCGAGTGCAACGCCCAGCACCGCTCCCGAGGCACCGATGAACGGGTGGACCGCCATGAGGCCCGACAACCCGAGCGCCAATACCGCAGCGCCGATCCCACAGTACAGATAGTAGAAGATGAAAGCCCGGCTCCCCATCCGGGTCTCGACAGCCGACCCCATGAAGAAGAGGAGCAGCATGTTCCCGACCAGATGCATGAGGCCGCCATGCACGAACATGTAGGTCAGGAAAGTCCATGGGCGCCGGAAGGCGTCGGCCGGGTCGAACTTCAGGCGTTCGGCGAGGTCGGGAGAGGTGAACAGCGTGAGCAACAGCAACATTACCACCGCGTTAGCGATGATAAGCCGCCCCACCCAAGGGGTGATCCGTGGATACGGAGTTGCGTTCATGATGCCAGCGCCCTCTGTACTGCTAGACGCCGCCGGGCGTCACGGGGTTCCAGCGAGCCGGCGCGCGGGCGATCCGGCATATCCGGTCGCACAGCTCGGGGAAGTCGATCCCGGCGGCCCGAGCGGCCTGAGGCAGGAGGCTGGTAGCCGTCATGCCTGGGAGCGTATTCACCTCTAAACAGAAGATCGCGCCCTCTGGTGTCAAGCGAAAGTCCACCCGAGAGTACCCACCCAGCTTGAGCGCGTTGTGCGCCCGGAGCGCGAGGCGTCCGCACTCGGCCGCGACCGCGGCAGCCACGTCCGCCGGGAAAATCTCCTCCGACATGCCGGGCGTATACTTGCACTCGTAGTCGAAAATTTCGTGCCGGGGAATGATTTCGCCCACCGGCAGCGCCCGATCCTCGAGAATTCCCACGGTCAGTTCCCGCCCGGGCACGAACCGCTCCACCATCACCTCGTCGTCGTACCGGCGCGCCAGCGCGATGGCCGGCGCCAGATCGTCCGGCGATTTCACCACGGTCAGGCCGACCGTCGAACCCTGCTTGGACGGCTTGACCACCACCGGCCAACCTAGCCGAGCCGCCACATCCCGCTCGGTGACGGGGGCCATTATCCAGTCCGCGGTCGGCACGTCGGCCATCCGAAACAGCTGCTTGGAGACGTCCTTATCCATTGCCATGGCACTGCCCAGCCGGCCGCTGCCCGTGTAGGGGACACCCACGACCTCCAGCAGGGCCTGGATGGTTCCATCCTCGCCGCGGCCCCCGTGGAGTGCCAGAAAGAGGACATCGGCATTCCGGACCACCGGCAGGTTCCCCAGTCCGGAAAGGAGCAACCCGCGCTCCAATGCATGCAGTTCATCCAGCGACGGCGGCGCAATGCCGACCGCCGCCCGCAGGGCGGCGGACTCCTCCTGCTCCGGGATGAATCCCCGGGCCGTATCCACCACCGCCACCTCGTGGCCGCTGCTGCGCAGCGCGCCGACCACTTGAACGGCCGAGGCGAGCGCAACGTCACGCTCGGCGGAGGTCCCGCCGGTGAGCACGGTCACTCGCATTGGTTATCTCGATCCGATCAGCTGTTGCAGCACATCGTACCGGCTCACGATGCCCACCAGTTGGCCGTCCTTTCGCACCAGTGCGGCCGGACTCTCGCGGGTGAGCATGGGGCCGAGACGATCGGTGGGGAAGCTGGCCTCGATGACCGGGAGCGGGGCCTCCATCACCTCCCGCACCGGCCGGTCGAGCAATGCGGGCTGGGCCAGGGCTTTGGTCATCAGACTCTGCTCGATAAGGGTGCCGACCGGCTCGCCCGCGTCCACCACCGGGATCTGGCTCACGTCCCAGGTATTCATCAGGTTCAGCGCCTGTCGGACCGCGGCCGCGGGGGCCACGCTGACCAGCGCGGGCGCGGACGGGTGCCTCCGAGCCAGCAGCTGTTCAACCGTGACGCGGGGCGACTCCAGCAGCTGGTTCTCCTGCATCCATTCGTCGTTGAACACCTTGGACAGATATCGCTCGCCGGTGTCGCAGAGCAGCGTGACGACCATCGCGCTCGGATTGTCGATCTCGCGGGCGACGTCGAGGGCCAGGGCGACGTTCAGGCCGGTGGAGCTGCCGACCAGCATGCCTTCCTCCCGAGCCAAGCGGCGGGTGAGCTGCATAGCGGTGCGGTCGGTGATGGTGCGGAACTCGTCGATGTACTGGAACCACACGTTGCCGGGGATCGCGTCACCGCCGATGCCCTCCACTTTGTATGGAGCGCCGCCGACGGCAGTGCCGGTCTGGGCATACGATGCGTACACCGAGCCCTCGGGGTCACCCGAGATCACGCGCACCCGCGGATTCCGCTCTTTGAGGTACTTCGCGACCCCGCTGATGGTGCCGCCGGTGCCGGTGGAGATCGCGAGGTGCGTGATGCGCCCCTCGGTTTGCTCCCAGATTTCGGGGCCGGTGGTGCGATAGTGAACCTCGGGGTTCACGGGGTTGAAGTATTGGTCAGCGAGGAGCGCCCCGGGCGTTTCGGCGACAATCTGCTTGGCCTTGTTGCGGTAGTGGTCCGGATGGTCGGGTGGGACCGCGGTCGGCGTGACCACGACCTCGGCGCCGTACGCCTTGAGCATCCGGACTTTCTCCTGGGACATCTTGTCCGGCATCGTGCAGATGCAGCGGTACCCCTTGATGGCGGCGGCCATGGCCAATCCGACGCCCGTGTTGCCGCTGGTCGCTTCGACGATCGTGCCGCCCGGCCGCAGCCGGCCGCTGGCCTCCGCGTCCTCGATGATGGCCACACCGATTCGATCCTTGACCGAGCCGCCCGGATTGCGCTGCTCCGCCTTGGCGTAAATCGGGGTGCGAAGCCCGGCGCCGATCTTGGTCAGCCGGATCAGTGGCGTCCATCCGATGGTCTCGAGCACCGACTCGTAGGAACGGCGATGTTGGGGCTCGGGCATGGGCTCACCTTCTCCGTTGGCTGCGGAACTGTATCGGCTGCAAGAACGCAGTGGCTACGGGCCGCCCTTCGTGGACGGCCGGCGCGAATCGCAATCCGGGAGCACCCGCCAGCGCCGCCGAGTCGAGCGCCGGATAGCCGCTGGACTCAGCGACCCGGGTGGACTCCGGGTGGATCATCCCGTTGCTGTCCGCGTACAGTCTGAGCAGCACGGTGCCTTCAATCCGCTGGGCCAGGAGCGGCTCGGGATAGACCACGGGTGATTCCGCGTTGAGCGCCACCGGCGCGCCCTCGATCTGCGGCCCTGTGGCCGCAGGCACGTCGGACGGCAGTCGCATGGTCCCATCGTGCGGCGCCGGCCCGCACGCAAGCGCGAGAAGCGCGATCAGAGTCGCGCCGTGCCGGGCGATCATCCCGCCTCGGCGGCGCGCCGCTGCAGCTCGGCCAGGCGGAGGAGGGCCTCGCGGGGCGTCATGCCGTCGAGATCGAGCCCCCGAATCTCCTCCACGACGGGATGGGGCGCCGCGTCGGCCGGCCCAAACAGCGCAAACTGCGCCGGATCGCGCCCCGGCGGCGGCGCGCCAGGAACGACACGATGATCGCCCTCGAGCGTTCCCAGCACTTCTCGGGCGCGGCGCACCACGCTCGTCGGAAGTCCCGCAAGCTGGGCGACGTGGATTCCGTAGGATCGGTCGGTTCCGCCGGGCTCGAGCCGGTGCAGGAATACCACCGTGTCGCCGGTCTCCCGCACGGCGACGTTGAGGTTCCGCGCGTGCTGCAGCCGCTCGGGCAACTGCGTCAGCTCGTGATAGTGAGTGGCGAACATGGTCTTGCAGCCGATCCCGTCGTGCAGGTGCTCGGTCACTGCCCAGGCGATCGCGACGCCGTCGTAGGTGGAGGTCCCGCGGCCGATCTCATCGAGCAATACCAGACTCTCGCCGGTGGCATCGTGCAGGATGGCGCTGGTCTCGCTCATCTCCACCATGAAGGTGGACTGGCCGCGGGCCAGGTCGTCACTCGCTCCAACCCGGGTGAACAACCGGTCGACCACGCCCATCTCGGCCGCCTCCGCGGGCACGAAGCTGCCCATTTGCGCCAGCACGACGGTGAGGCCGATCTGCCGGAGGATGGTCGACTTGCCGGCCATGTTGGGCCCGGTCACGAGCAACACCCGCTCCGCCTCGGTGAAGCGGATGTCATTGGGGATGAACCGGTCGCGGCCGATCAACCGTTCGATCACCGGATGGCGCGACTGCCGGACTGACAACCCGAACGAGCCGGTAACGCGCGGACGCACGAACCGGTGGGTCACGGCGACCTCGGCAAGCGCGCTCCACACGTCCAGACGGGCCAGTGCCGCTGCGGTGCTCTGAATCCGCGCGATCGCGCGCGCGACACCGGCTCTCAGCGCATCGAACAGGGACTCTTCCCGTTCGGCGATCCGCTCCTCGGCGCCGAGCACCTTGGCCTCGTACGCCTTGAGCTCGGGCGTGCCGTAGCGCTCCGCGCCCGCAAGTGTCTGGCGCCGCTCGTAGTCGGCGGGCACGCGCGAGGCATGCGCGTGGGTGACCTCCAGGTAGTACCCGAAGACCTTATTGAAGCCGATCTTGAGCGACGCGATCCCGGTCCGCTCGCGCTCGCGCTGCTGCAGCGCGGCGATGTAGCGCTTGCCGCCGTCGCGCAGATCCCGCAACTCATCCAGCTGAGTGTCGAAACCCGGCCGGATGACGCCGCCTTCGGCCAGCGCGGCCGGCGGCCGGTCGGCCAGCGCGGCGCGAAGTTCAGCCGTGAGATCGGGCAGGGGGTCCAACCCGGCCTCGGCGCCGGCGAGCGCGGTACTCGTGTGGCGGTTCGCGAGTGCGGCGAGGGCCTCGAGCACGTCAGGAAGCCGCTCGAACGAGTCCCGGAGCGCGCCGAGCTCGCGCGGCGTTGCCCGACCCGCGGCGGCCCGGCCGGCCAGCCGCTCGAGGTCACGGACGCCGTCGAGCGCCTCGCGGAGCCGGGCACGCCCCCGACCGTCGCGCACGCACACCTCGACCGCGTCGAGTCGCTCGCCGACCGCGGCCGGATCCCTGAGCGGCGACAGCAGCCACTGGCGAATCATCCGGCCGCCCATCGGGGTGAGCGTCGCGTCGATCACCTCGAGCAACGTGGCGCCGCGTGCGCCAGGACGAAGCGGCTCCACCAGCTCGAGGTTGCGCCGGGTCATCTCGTCGAGCCACAGGTGGCCCTCGGCGCGACGGGCGCGCGGTCGGGCTAGGTGCGCCAACCCTCCAGGCTGAATCTCGTTGAGATACCGAAGCAACGCGCCGGCTGCGCCGACGGCGGGAGCATCGGACGGCGCGAGTCCGAGGCCGTCGAGCGATGCCAACCCGAAATGCCGAGCGAGGTCGTCCGCGCCGAGCGCGGGATCGTACTGCCAGGCATCGCGCGGCGTCCGGAGAGCGGAGGGACCGAGGGGCGGATGGGAGGAAGAACCGCCTTCCTCCGCCGGCACCACAAGCTCGGCGGGCGCGAGGCGTGCGATCGCCTCGGCGACGCGAACAGGTTCGACGACTTCCAGCACAAACTCACCGGTGCTCAGATCGATCGCTGCCAGACCCACCAGCTTGCGGTCTATCCGCCCCTCGGCCCACCCGCCCATCGAGACGATCCAATTGTTCCTGGCGCCGGGGATCCACCCGTCCTCGAGCAGCGCGCCCGGCGTGATCGTCTGAACCACCTCACGGCGGACGATACCCCTGGCCAGCTTGGGATCCTCGACCTGCTCGCAGATGGCGACGCGGTGTCCGGCGGCGAGCGCTTGCCGCAGATAGTCGGCGGCCGCGCGCACGGGAACGCCGGCGAGAGGGATGCCATCGCCGCGCGAGGTGAGCGCGATGTCGAGGATGCGAGCCCCGGTGCGGGCGTCGTCGTGAAACATCTCGTAGAAGTCGCCGACCCTGAACCAGAGCAGCGCGTCCTGGTGACGCGCCTTGATGTCCGCCCACTGCTTCATCATCGCGGAACTGCGCTCGGCGGTGGTCGGCGGGGTCATTCGGGGAAGATACTACTCGCGGTCCACCGCCACGAACGGCGAACCATGGAAACGCTTGCGAGCATCGGGCAGCGCCGCCGCCGCCGCTGCGCGAGTGGAATATGCGCCGACTCGAACTTTGTAATACGGGGCCTCGCGCACCACGACGACGGTATCCGCGCCGGCCTTCCGAGCCCGTTCCGCGATGCTGTCGGCGGCCGCCTGGCTGTTCACCGCGGCGATCTGGATCCGGAACAGAGGAGCCCGAGGCATTGGGCTGGGCGCGGCCGGACTCGGGCGCGACGCCGAGTCAGGAGCCTGCGAAGAAGGCGTGACAGCAGCGAGGGTAGTGTCGGCTCGACCGGGCGTGGCCGCTGCGGCCGGCGCAGGCGCAGCGGCGACGGGAGCAGCGGGGGCGGGGGAAGCGTCCGCCACGTTGCTGCAGCGGGATGCAGACGCGGCGAGCTGGGCGTCGAGATCGGCGTCCGGGCCGACCTTTGCACGCCCCGCTCGGAGCCAGCGGCAGGCGTCGGCCGGGCGCCGAAGCTCGAAATAGATGCGGCCGGCCCAATAGGCGGCGCGGGCGTAGAGCGGCGATGCGGAATGGTCGAGGGCGATCTGCTCGAGATTTCGGGCGGCAACGTCGAGCTGGCCCCCGGCGTATTCGAGCAGTGCCAACCGCAGCAGCGCGTCGTCGGCCCAATTCGACGAGGCATATTCCACCGCCACCCGCTGTAGGTCGGTACGCATGTCGCGGGGATCGGCAGCGATGAGGGCGCGGGTGTAGAGCACCTGCGGATACATGGAATCGGTTGGTTCGATCCGGCTAGCGAGCCGTGCGACGGTGGCTCGCGCGGAGTCACTCAGTCCCTCCTGCGCCAACCGCACCGCACCCACGAGCCGCGGATCGGTTTGCGCCGCAACACGCCCGGCGAGCGCCGCGAGCGCAAGCAGCAGCAGCGCGCATCGAGCTCTCACAGGCGGAATGCCAAGTCGAGCAGGATGCCGCGCTCGTCGGAGACCGTCGTGCTCTTGAGCGCGGTGTCGGCCTCGACGAGCAATCGAACCGCCGTGCGAACCCGCGGGAGGGGCCACTGAGGCGCCCATGCGGCCCAGCGCCGAGCCTCCTCCTGCCAGGACAGCAGGCCGTACACGCGAGCTCGACGTTGGAGCTGAAACGCGGTGTCCTGGAGGCGGGCTCCCCGCACGTTGCCATCGTACGCCGCCCGCACGACGCCCATCGCGACCAACGTGGTTCCGAGCAGCGTCACGAGCCGCACACCAGTGACGCCGGACTGCTGCAGCACGGCACCAACGAGCGTCGCAGCGCGGCCGGCATTGCCTTCCAGCACGGCGTCGCGCCAATCGTAGATGGTCTCACCGTGGCGCACGCCGACCAGCGCCCCGACCCGATCCTGGCCAACCGGCTCCGTGCCGGTCGTGGCGGCGAGCTTTTCGAGCTCCGCCGCGAGCAGCCCGAGCTCGGTACCCACGACTCGGACGAGGTGTTCGGCAGCGCCCGGAGCGAACTCGACCCCGAGGGACGCCCCCCGATGGACCAGCCATTTGGCCGCGCGGTCGGGCGGAAGCGGCTCGCAGGCGACGCTCACGGCCCGCGCGGCGAGCTCCTTGTCCTCCGCCTCCTCGGCCGAGCCCTGCACCAGGACCACGACCGCATCGGGGGAAGGACGGTCGAGGCAGGACAGCAACACGCCGCGCGCCCTGGTCCGCCGCTTCCACGCCTCGACGTCGCGGATCAGCACGACACGGCGCTCGGCCATCATAGGAGGCGTGTTGCAGAGGGCGTAGACGGCCTCGGGATCCAGCGTTGCAGCGGAGCCCTGATCAAAGTTGAAGTCGCGGCTGGCCGGGTCGAGCGCGCGGTCGAGGAGCGCGCGCGTGACTTCATCCTTCAGCAGGTCTTCGGGGCCGTGCAGGTAGTAAGCGGAAGCGAACTCGCCGCGCTTGAGCGAGCGGCGGAGCGCATCGAGCGTCTGGGCCGGCATGGCCCAAAGTTAAGCGATCGGTCGGTTCCCGAGGACGCCACGGAA